>JAZUGZ010000315.1:0-1971 GCA_045641425.1 Candidatus Fimenecus sp. | reverse complement strand
CTACAATGGAAATTACAGTAAAAGGTATGATGTGCGGTCATTGTGAAGCACACACCGAAAAGGCAATTATGCCTCTTTCAGGTGTTACATCAGTTAAGGCTGACCACAACACAGAAACAGTTGTAATTGAAACAAGCGCTGATGTTGCAGAAGCAGACATCAAGGCAGCTGTTGAAGGTGCTGGCTACGAATACTGTGGCATTAAATAAAATTTATAATGAGAATTGGCGGTGGCAATTGCTACCGCTATTTTTATACACAAAGTTCATTATTTTTTAATTTGTTGTAAAGTTCAGTCCCCTATGGTATAATCAAAACAAAGGTGGGATAAAAATGAAAAACTGTGAAATAAATATTCGTGACCCATTCATTCTCTATGAAGATGGCACTTTTTATATGTATGGCACAAGAGCTAAAAACTTTGGCAAAAAAGTTGGCGGTGTCGATGTTTACACATCAACAGACCTCGAAAACTGGTCAGAGCCCAAAGAATGTTTTAACTCTGACAAATACAATATGAACAGAGCTGTTAACTGGGCACCTGAAGTACATAAATATAACGGCAATTACTATATGTTTGCAACATTTACTCCAGACTGGAATCGAAGAGGAACCTATGCGCTTAAAGCCTCCTCTCCTTTTGGCCCTTTTGAGCCAATTTCTGATGGGCCATTGACTCCACACGAGTGGGAAGCACTTGACGGTTCACTTTATGTTGAAAACGGCAAGCCATATCTTGTATTTTGCCATGAGCATACTCAAATCTATAATGGTGGAATGTGCTTTATGGAGCTTGCAGACGACCTTACACACGCTGTTAGCAAGCCAACTACCCTTTTCCACGCGGCTGACCCTGTTTGGGTAAAGCATATTGTTCCATTTAAGCACTATATTACAGATGGCCCATTTATGTATCGCACTAAAACTGGCGTACTTTTAATGATTTGGTCAACATTTATTGACAGTCAATATGCTGAATGTGTTGTTAGATTTAACGACGGAGTAATAAACAAAAACTTTGAACATTTAGAGCCACTTATTACTAACGATGGTGGCCACGGAATGATATTCTCTGCTAACGACAAGCTTTATTTAACATACCACACGCCAAACACAAAGGGCGAAGAACACCCAGCATTCAAAGAGCTTATTGACTGTGGCGACCATTTAGAAATTAAACAAGGTGAATAATATGATTTTAGAAAAGACAAGCATTAACGGAATTGAAGTTAAAAATAGGATTTTTCGTTCAGCTACTCACGACGGTTTAGCAGACAAAAACGGACATCCAAGCGAAGAGCTTATAAAAAAGTACGAAACACTTGCTAAAAATGATGTAGGTCTTATTATTACAGGCTATGCCGCAGTTAGCAAAAATGGTGTTTCGCCATACCCTAATATGCTTAAAATTTATGACGACAGCGGTATTGAAAAGTATAAAGAATTAACTGACAGAGTTCATAAATACGGCACCCCAATATTTTTACAGATTGCTCACTGTGGTAGGCAGACTTCGAGCAAAGCTATTGGAGTTCAAAAAGTTGCTCCGTCAGATGTTATGCACCTTTTCTACCCTGACCATTCTCACGAGCTAACTGAAGAAGAGATTTACGGAATAATTAACGATTTTGTGGAAGCCGCAGTTAGAGCCGAAAAAGCTGGTTTTGACGGTGTTGAGCTTCACGGTGGTCATGGTTATTTGCTTCACGATTTTCTTTCCCCTTACGGCAACAGAAGAACAGACCGCTGGGGTGTTAGCCTTTACAACAGAGTAAAAATTGTTGAGCTTATTATTAAGGGTATTAAAGAAAAAACAGGTCTTCCTGTTTGGATTAAGCTTTCAGCACAGGACAACCGCAAAAATGGTATGAGGCTCGACACTTCTATTGAAATTTGCAAAAAGCTCGAAAAAGCTGGGCTTGATGCTGTTGAAGTTTCTTGTGGTACTGTTGAAGACGGAATGAATACAAT
>JAZUGZ010000314.1:0-2429 GCA_045641425.1 Candidatus Fimenecus sp. | reverse complement strand
TCTATCATTTACAAGATTTTAAAAGTTAATATATTGAATTTTGGTTTTCTATGTTATAAAATAGAGTTATAAAATTGTAATTTTAGAGGGATTGTATGAGAAACGATTTACCTGTTACAGAGCTTAAAAATAATATATATTTACTTAACGAATTTGACGGAACTAACTGTTATTTAGTAGTTGGCAAAGAAAAAGCAATGCTAATTGACTGTGGCACTGGATTTTGCGACATTAGAGGTGCTGTAAGAAGCCTTACAGAGCTTCCTTTAATAGTTGTTGCAACTCACGGCCATGTTGACCACATTGGTGGTGCTGGTCAATTCCCAGAAATTTATGTTCACAAAGACGATTGTAAAAAGATAAACGACATTCAGCGTGGTTTAGTAATGCGAAAACTTTTTACTCTTTCTAATAAAGCTGTTTTGGACAATGGATTTTCTATTAAAGATGTAGTGAAGCCTGAGTTTCAAACTAAAATTATCCCTATGAATGGCGATGAAATTTGGGATTTAGGTGGCAAAACTATTCGTGTTCATCACACCCCGGGGCACACAGTCGGCTCAGTTGCGCTAATACTCGAAGAAGATAAAATAATTTTTAGTGGCGACAATGTTTGTGATGCGCTTTGGATGATGCTTCCTGGAGCTACTTCTATTGAAGAGTGGCTACCGAGTGCAAAATGGCTTTACGAAATGAGCGAAGAATACGACATTTACTGGGGGCACCGAGTACCAAAGCTCGAAAGAGATTACATAAAACAAGTTATTTCTTGGGGCGAGGATATTTTCGCTTTATATAAGAAAAATGCAAAAATTTCTAAAATTACACAGTACCCAAAATGCACAGACGGTATAATTTTTAGAACAGGCAACATTTATAAAAAATAAGGGGGATATTATGGACAACAAATTAGATTTAATTGAAGAAAAAGTTCCAGTATCAAGCAAGGCGTGGTTTAGCTTTGCAGATGCATCTTGCGGTATTCTAAATACCCTAATTACTGGCGGCACAATGACTTACATTTTCACAACCTATTGGGGAATGCAGTCAAAATATTCAGCAGCAGTTTGGCTAATTTTTGGTATTTGGAATGCACTTAACGACCCACTTTTCGGCTACATTTCGGACAGAACAAAATCAAAGCTTGGTAAAAGAATTCCGTATATTAGATATGGTTCAGTTTTTTATTCTATAATCTTTATTCTTGTTTGGTTTAGGTGGCCAATAGGAACTAGTCAAATATCAATGTTTATTCAAATGCTTGTTTCTTTGTTCCTATTTGACACGCTTTACACAGCTATTGCAACTTCTATTTATGTTTTGCCTTACACAATGGCAATTTCTAACAAAGCTCGAAGCGGAATTATGATTTGGAAAATCTGTTTTAGCCTTATTTCAATGGCTTTCCCGTTAGTTGTAACTCCACTAATTTTACCAAAGCCTGGCGAGAGTGCCGCAAAATTCCAAATGGCAATGGTAATAATCGGCGTTGTCGCATTCTTTATTATTTTTGCATCAACATTTTTCTATAAAGAAAAAGTTCAAACCCCACCTGACGAATCATTTAATATAGTTAAAAGTGTTGTTTCTTGCTTTAAGAACCCTGCTTTTATTATATTTGAAGTTCTTAGCTTTTCAGTTATTTTTATTCAAACTAATCTTCTTATGGGCGTTAACTATTACTTCCCTGAATTTGGCACTAATTTAATGGCTCCAGCTTACGGTGCGCTTGGTGTTGGTGCGGTTCTCGGTGTAATTGTTTGGCTAAAAAAACTCAAGCCTTGGGGCGTTAGAAATTGCATTTTAATTATGTGCATTTTATTTGCCGCTGGCGCTACTGCAATGGTATTCTTCGGTAAAATCTTCCCAGTTGCTTTAGTTGGCTTCTTCCTTGCAGGACTCGGCTTTTCCGGCGGAATGTATTTAGTTCCTATAATGAACGGCGATGTAATTGACTATGACGAGCATTTAACATCTCTTCGTCGAGAAGGAATGTATGCTGGTGTTAATAGCCTTATCACAAAGCCAGCCGCATCTTTTTCAAATGCCGCATTCGTAGCAATAATCAATTATTTTGGATATAACGGAAACAGTATTGGTAGCCAAACCGAATGGGCAAAAGAAGGAATACTCGTTGCTTGGATGGCAATTCCTGCTGTACTTTTGATAATAACTGCTATTTCACTTAAATGGTACCCACTTCATGGCGAAAAGTGGGATAAAATCAAAACCGAGCTTGAAATTAAGCATAGCAAATAAGGCTAATTTACAAGGAGATATATGGTTAAAGAACTTATACACGACCCAATTTTATTGGGAATTAAATCAGAAATAGCAACCAAAGAAGACATTTCGGTAGCACAAGATTTGCTTGACACCTTAAAGGCTAACGCAAAAGGCTGCGTTGGTATGGCAGCTAATATGATTGG
>JAZUGZ010000313.1:0-3650 GCA_045641425.1 Candidatus Fimenecus sp. | reverse complement strand
TTTATTAAATCTTCAAAGCCAAGAGCATAAATTGACTTTTGTTTATTGATATATTGCTCAATAATAATTTTTGTTAAATCATCATTTTTCTCTTCAACTATAAAGGCTTCTCGTGAGCAAAACTGTTCCTCGTAGCCACTGTTTGATTTGTAAATTGCTATTTGTTTTATTATTTTTTCAAATGAAGCATAATCAAGTTTAAGCTCATATTTTTGATATATTTCTGCTATTATAGATTTTTGCTGTGAATGGTCAATTATTTGAAACTCTTTAGGTAAAAATAGCTTGTCACAATCTTCACGAATTACCCTTGTGCAAAATCCGTGATATGTGCAAATTAAACTTGTATCATACCCTTCGCCAATAAGTTTTCGAATACGCTGTTTCATTTCAGCAGCGGCTTTGTTAGTAAATGTAACGCACAAAATATTTGCCGTATCTATACCATAATTTTGAACTATATAGGCATAACGGCTAACAAGTAATTTAGTTTTACCACTACCTGCACCTGCTATTACCCTAACAAAACCTTCAGTTGTTTCAACAGCTTCTTGCTGTTTTTCATTTAAGCTCATTTCAATACTCCCTTCAACTAAACTACTAATCCAAATAGCATTTATAATGCTCGCTAAAATCATATTTAATAATTGGCAAAGATTCTAACTCAAATGAGGAAGTAATTTGCTCTAACATATTTTGGGTAATATTGGGGTTTAAGTAAACAATTGCTTTGCCGTATGTGTTTATTACAACTCTGCCACGCGGATAATAATTATATGGTTTATTACTTTTCTTTGGCTTAACATTATTCCAAAGTAATTTATGATTATATGTATCGCCTGATTTTGAAATAGCGTTAATATATTTGCTTTGGTCAAATGGGAAAGCAAATAACACATTATCAATTACCCAAAACACGCCTGTTTTCATAATGCCTCCTGATTTTGTATATTTAACTTAATTATAATAACATAACCTATGAGAACAAATTGGTACATAGCATGACAAAACAAAACAGCCTAAGATGTTTCTTAGGCTGTTGTTTTTAATTTCTAAATTCTTGCATATCATTTAATCGAAGTAGGACTGGCTCTGTTTCGCCATCGGCTGCACCCATATCAATAGCTATCCAAGTTTTTGTTTTGACAACTTTGCCTTTGTATTCATCGCCAAACAGATATGTTGGTGTATGGCCGAATACAGTTATTATATCGTCAAAGTATTCGTCAGTAAGTTCTGGCTCTGCCCAGACTAAATCGTGAGCAGAATATTCACTCAACTTCTTTGTTTTGCTGAAATTGTCAAATCCACTATGAACTAAAATATAGTCCTTGTCGCCAACTGAAACCGCCTCGTAAAATTGAGAACAATGCAAATATTCCAAAATTTCAGCAACAGTTTCAGGCGATTTTTGGTTAAGCTCATTCAGAGCTTTAAGCGTTACTGTGCCACCATTGAACTGATAATTTGTTAAAAGGCTAATTTTTTCTGCGCTAAGCTTTGAAATGCTAACATCGGTTATTTCGTCAAAAACGAAATCGCAGGAAAGAAGCATTGCTTCGTGATTTCCAAGAATTAAATAAATATTATATTGTGTAAGTAGCCACTCGAGTATCTCAACTCCGCCATCGCCATTTCGGTCAATAACATCGCCGAGAATAAAAAGCTCGTCTTCATCATTGAAATTTGCTTTTTTGAGTAGCATTTTAAGTTTTTCAAGTGAGTAACCGTGTAGGTCAGAAATTACATAGGTCATAAGTTACAAGTCAATATTCTGTAAGCCTTGTTCTAAAAGCATTTTTGCAAATTCTTTACCATTTATCAATTTTACATTGAACTCTTCTGCTTGTGTTTTTGCTTGGCCTGTATAGTCATCACAAGTAGATATAACCCATTTCAAATAGGTATATCCTGTAACTCCATCGTCCAATTCATAGTCTTTACTTTCTAGCTGTTTCTTGTACTTAGCAATTTGTTCAACCGCCCAATTGTCTGTTACATCTTTATGAAATTTTGCTTGAATTAAGATTGTCACACCTATATTGTTAAAGTATGCTTTCACATCAGCATCTGCATACTCTTTCTTTCCTCGTTCGTTTTTAGGTGGAATATCTACAGTAGCACCTAATTTTTCCATATATTTTTTTACTAACAATTCAAATTTATCAGAATTAAGATCTTCTCTCATTCTATCAAGCAATATTTTGGCTAAATCATCAATGGAATTTTTATAAAAGTTTATTGGCTTTTTTTCTTTTATATGCTTTATAGCTTCATTAACTGATGCTTTAATATCATCAATTCTGCCGTTTGTCTGACGAGATTTTAACCTTGATGTCAAAGCACTATTAGCATAATCATTTCTTGAAACATCATCGTATGAAACTTCGACCTTTACTATAAAGCCTAAATCAATGTATTCCCCATCACAATAAAAGCCATTATCTTGCCATTTTATTTCTTTTTTATTCCACATACCTTTCAAAGGGCAGTTTTTTAGTTCTTTTATAGATTTTGCTTCTTCAAGTACTTTACATATAGCAAATTTACCATCAAACAAAGGTACTACAACAATATCATCTTTCTTAAATTGTGCAAAATACCATATATTCCATCTACTTCTATTTTTTTCTTTTCTAACCCTATCATAGCATTCTTCAAATGATTGATAATTATCATTCTTTCTTGCACACTTTAATATGTCAGTATCTAAAAAAGCCGACCAACCAAGCGAAAGATACTTATCGCCATCAATTCCATTTTTGAATAAAGAGTATGACATTTCGCTTTCGTGACTAATTCTGTGAAAATAATAATTCATAGTAATATCCTCCTTCAAGTTAATATCATTCTACCACAAATTGTATTTATTGCAATAGTAGGGGTTAATCCGGGACTTGTACCCAGTTTTTGATTGCTCGAATTTCAACACGCTGGTTGTTTCCGCATTTAATACAGTGATGATTTGATGTCATATCGCCAGATGCAGAGCCGTTTGAATTACTAACATCGCCACAAGCTTCACATTTTCTGTAATATCGACAGCTTTGAAGATAACCGTTTGAGTCATAAGTATAATCATAAATTACAGCACCCTGAATAGCACTAAATGACATTATTACATACTCGCTATGGTAGCTAATTCCAGTAGTGTTTGTAATTTCGGTAATGCTTTCAGTTTCTGTAAAATCCGTGCCACTTTCATTTGGCAAATTAAATTCGGTTGTGTTAGAAGAATCAAAATTCCCATTTGTGCTTTGCGAATTTGAGCAAGAAGCAAATACGAATACGATTGATGCTAACAATAAGAACATTAAAACTAATTTTTTCATTTTTTAACTCCTTTATTTTTTGTTTCTTATTTCAAAATGTTCTAAACTAAAACTAAACAGTTACACCCCCCTACACCCATATTATCGTATGGGAAAGTTAGTTTGGTCCGGTTTAAGACCTTTTTTATTTTGCAAGCTATATTATTAAGTATTATATCAATGCTAATGGGTGGTTTTGTGGGCATAAAAAAGTCCCCAGTAATTACTGGGGAGTGTGAATTTGTAAAAATATTTAATTTTCTAATCAATAAATTTATTTTTATCTTCATAAAGTTTCAAGGGATCTATTAGGTCTTTTTTGCAGATTTGGGCGAAGTC
>JAZUGZ010000312.1:0-3957 GCA_045641425.1 Candidatus Fimenecus sp. | reverse complement strand
TGAACATCCGTACCATCATTGGCACTTATAATTTTGTAGGTGCTTTTTATTTTTGCTTTGCATTTGTTGAGTACTTATGATACAATACAAGGTAGAGGTGTTATATATGAAAAAAGTAATTAAAAGAGTTGCAATTTCTTTAGTGTCACTAATTCTTGCAATAGTTATTGTTTGGGGCGGACTTATGTTTGCTTCTTATCCGCATTTCAAAGAAAATAAGCGTGTTCGTGACATTAACTACCCCAAAGAGTCAATTGATGCAGGGGAAGTTAGAATAATGAGCTGTAATGTTCGTTGCATAAATCCACAAGACCTTGGCAAGAAAAACTGGTTTTACCGTGCAGATTTACTTCTCAACGGAATTGAAAAGGAATATCCTGGTGTAATTGGCTTCCAAGAAGCTACAAAGTGGCAATATAAATATCTTTGTGATACACTTCCACAATATGACTCTGTAATTACATATCGTGATAATATGTTTAATTCTGAAGGTTGCCCAGTATTTTATAGAACAGACCTTTATAAGCTCATTGATAAAGGCTCATTTTGGCTTTCTGAAACTCCAGAAGAAATGAGTAAAGATTGGGACGCCGCTTGTTACAGGATTTGTAGCTATGTAATATTAGAAGATAAGGCAACTTCAAAGCAATTTGTTGTATTTAACACACATTTAGACCATGTTAGCGATGAGGCAAGAATAAACGGTATTGCCGTTGTGCTTGATAAAATAAAGCAGTTTGGCTCACTTCCGTCACTTATTATGGGCGACTTTAATGCAGAAGAAGATTCAGAAACATATAGAGCTGTTACTAAAAACTTCTTTGATGCAAAATATCAAACAAAAGACACAATGACAAGCTGCACTTATCAAAAATTTGGCGAGGCTCTTGATAGAAATTGTATTGATTACTTTATGATTTCTAAAGAAGGATTTACAGTAAATTCTTATAAAGTTTTAACTGATACTTATGATGGAGTTTACCCAAGCGACCATTTCCAGCTGTTCACATCTTTAACATTAGATTGATAGTTATAAGAATTTCATAAGTTGGCGTGATATTTTGGTATCACGACAAGGTTGATATTGAAAATCAAATAAAATAACGATATAATTTATTTAAATAAATATTGTTTGGAGATTTTGTTAAATGCTTTAAAGCATTGGTGAAATAGATAACATATTTGCGTGATTTGGTATTTGTAAAACAGATATAATATTAAAATAATTTGATTAGATAAATTTAATGGAGGTGTTTGATAATGAAGATTGATAGATTTGACAATGGAAAAGCATTTGATTGGGGCTTAACAAGTGCTGATTATGCGAAATTTAGGGATATATATCCTAAAGAATTATACGATAGATTAATAGAATTAGGCGTTGCAAATGATGGCACAGCTTGGCTTGATTTAGGTACTGGAACAGGCATACTTCCTCAAAATCTCTATAACAAAAATGGTAGTATTACTGCTGTTGATATTGCAGAAGAACAAATTGAATATGCTCGTGATATAGCTAGGAATAATAATTGGAATATTAATTATATTGTTGC
Source organism: Candidatus Fimenecus sp. (assembly GCA_045641425.1). Lineage (GTDB taxonomy): Bacteria > Bacillota > Clostridia > Oscillospirales > Acutalibacteraceae > Fimenecus. The sequence continues at coordinate 2,404 of JAZUGZ010000312.1, read as the reverse complement.
TCCTGCTGAAAAAACTAATTTAACTGATAACAGCTTTGATACGATTACAGCTGCACAATGCTTTTTCTATTTTAATCGTGAAATTATGATTAATGAAATTAAGCGTTTGCTTAAACCTAATGGTAAGTTTATAAAAGTATATTTAACTTATACAATAGATGATGAGATTGCTAACTTTAGTCATAATCTTGTTAAGCAAATGAATACGGATTGGACACCAGCAGTAAGTGGATACAAGGATATGATTGATGATTTATTCGAAAACAGAGTAACCGAAACTTTTTATTGTGATATTCCATTTACAAGAGATAGCTGGCATGGTCGTATGTGTGCTTGTAGAGGAACACTGGCATCAATGGATAAAGCCACCTTTGAGGAATGGGACAAAAAACATAAAGAATTCTTGATGAATTGTCCAGAAGAATTCACTGTTAAGCACAAGGCTTATATAACATATTTCACATTGAATTAAGTTATAAAAGCGTAACATTTTATTATGTTGGCACGATATTTTAGTATTATGTTAAGTATGAATTGAACATTTGGTAAAAGTGTTAATGAAAAAACGAGTTATGAATTAAAAACATAACTCGTTTTTTTTGTAGCATTATATTTGGAATATTTTTTTATTTGACAAGCGAACATTTGTTCTGTATAATTATTTCATAAAGTAGGTGATAATACGGAACGAGTAATACTTCATTGTGATTTGAATAACTTTTATGCTTCGGCAGAATGCTCTCGGAACCCGGAACTTAGGGGTAAGCCATTAGCGGTTTGTGGTAACGAAAAAGACCGCCACGGAATAGTTTTAGCAAAGTCTATGGAAGCTAAAAAAATGGGAATTAAAACTGGCGATAAAATATCTGAAGCGAAAATAAAATGTAGAAATTTAATAGTGGTAAATCCAGACTTTGACCTTTACTTAAAGCTCTCTCGAAAAGTAAGAGAAATTTATAAAGAATACACCGATATGATTGAACCTTTTGGAATTGACGAAGCTTGGCTTGATGTTACTGGAAGTGTTAGATTGTTTGGAAATGGCGAAGACATCGCCAACGAGCTTCGAAAACGAGTTAAAAAAGAAACTGGAATGACTATTTCAGTTGGTGTATCTTTTTGTAAATCTTTTGCCAAACTTGGTAGTGATATGAAAAAGCCAGATGCTGTAACGGTTATATCAAAAGAAAATTTTCGCAATAAGGTTTGGTGTTTACCGGTTGGCGATTTGCTTTTTGCAGGTAGAAGTACAGTTGCAACACTTAATAAGTTTGGAATTTTTACTGTGGGCGAATTTGCTAATGCATCACCTGAATTTGTAAGAAAAATTCTTGGTAAAAATGGATATTCACTTTGGGTAGTTGCTAATGGGCTTGACGATATTCCGGTTGCAAAAATAGGCGAGCGAGCACCAATTAAAAGCATTGGCAGGGGAATTACCTGCGTAGATAGCCTTAAAAGCAACGAGGAGGTCTTTAGAGTTGTTAGTGAACTCTCATCACTTATTGCCGAAAAACTTGTTTTAGAGTGCTTAGAGGCTAATTCTTTAAGCGTTATTATTAAATTAGATAACCTTGAACTTTTAGTTTACAATGAGCATTTTATTTTTCCAACTAATAACGATAGAGAAATAAAAGAAAAAGCTATCAAGATGATACTTGATAACTTTGAATGGAACAAAAATATTCGTGCAGTAACTGTTCGTGCAACAGATTTAATCGGTAGTACATCGCCACAGCAAATTGGAATAGAGTATAACATTGCAAGACGCGAAAAACTTGACAAAGCCGAAAAGGCTTCTATAAATATAAAAGATAGATATGGTAAAAACACTATGTTTTCTTGCGGAAGGTTACAAGGTACAAAAATACCGTCGGAAAAACCTGAATACTCAGTTCTTCCGACGTCATCATTTGGTATTTAATTATGAAAGCTCAAGCCACTCAGTTTCAAGTAAGTCAAGTTCGTCTTGCTTTTCCTGTATTTCATTAAGGATTTCCGAAAGTTTAATATAATCGCTTACAATTTCTTCGGATGCAGATTTTTCTTTAAGTTCATTTATATAGGTGTGCAAGGTGTTTATTTCTTTTTCGAGATTTAAAAGTTTTGCACGCCTTTTTCTGTCTTCGGCCTTATTTTTACGAGTAGCATCATATTCTTTTGCGTTCTCGCTTTTTTCTTTAGGTGTATTCTCGGTAGTAGGAGATATTTTATGCTCTTTATAATAGTCATAATTACCATTATAAATAACTGCACCATCGCTAGTCATTTCAATAATTCTGTTTGGAACGGAATTGAGAAGATAACGGTCATGGGACACACAAATAATCGTGCCTTCATATTCCCGAAGAGCCTTGTCTAAAGCTTCTTTTGCCTTGTAGTCAAGGTGATTAGTAGGTTCGTC
>JAZUGZ010000311.1:0-2951 GCA_045641425.1 Candidatus Fimenecus sp. | reverse complement strand
TGAACTGTCTTTTCCATTGTTTTACGCTCCTTGTTTATAGTAAATTTTAATTATTGATTATTAAATTCTGCACAGATTTTAGCATCTTTTGCAAGAACTGCGTTTTTGTTTTCTTCTCTCATTGTTTCAAGCTTCTGAGCGAGTGAATCATCAGAAAGTGCGAGCATTTGAGCTGCGAGTAAAGCGGCATTACCACCACCGTTAATTGCAACAGTTGCTACTGGAATACCAGTTGGCATTTGAACTGTTGAAAGAAGTGCATCCATTCCGTCAAGTGCTGCTGACTTGCAAGGAATACCAATTACTGGAAGAGTTGTATTAGCAGCAATTGCACCAGCTAAATGTGCTGCCATACCAGCAGCCGCAATAATTACACCGTAGCCATTTCCTTTTGCAGACTTTGTAAAGGCTGCTGCTTCTTCAGGTGTTCTATGTGCTGAATAAACGTGAACTGTGTAAGGAATTTCAAGTTTATTTAACATATCAACGCATTTTTGAATAATAGGTAAATCACTATCGCTACCCATTACAATTCCGACTTTTTTCATAGTTAAACCTCCTAATAAAAACAAAAAGACACACTTAACCTAAGTAGTGGTTAAATGTGCCCAGACGGTCGGCAAAAAGTATATATTCCTTGCTCCTTTGTGGTGCTCCACATTTCTTCCGTCAGTCGCAAAGAACCAAACTTAACTTACGGAAAAATTATACCATAATAAAGGAGCAATAGTCAAGGATTTTTGGTGTATTTAAGGGGTGGTTACTTTCATAATTTTAGGCTAATTTTCTTGTCGCTTTTTGTCTATTTTTATAGTAAAAATGAAAGTAGTAAGACTACAATACAACAACCCGAAGCAACTACAAAAAGATTTTGTGTTAAAATTGCTAAAATAATGCCAATTATTAAGGCGGCAACGCCAAAATATGCATTACCAGTTGCATCAATTATTGCAGGAAATGTCATTACAGTTAAAGTAACATAAGGCAAATAAAACAAAAATGATTTAATGTATTTATTTGTAATTGGCTTGCGAATTAATGTTAAAGGTAAAACTCTAATAACATAGCTTACAGCCGCCATAACAAATATATAGACATAAATATTATTCATTAGTTCTTGCCCCCTTTTCCTCATCGCTTATTGGGAAAAGAACAGACGCCACACCTGAAATAATTAAAGTTAAAATAATAACTCTAACGCTTTCTTTTGACGAATTTGAAAAGAAAGGAATAAGCTTTGAAATATAACTTAAAATAAAGCTCACAAGAACAACGCCGGCAATTACTTTATTCTTTTTACAAGGCGGAATTACTATAGCTAAAAACATACCATAAATTGCAACACTTAATGCAGTAACAACAACTTCAGGCAAAATGTTACCCATAGCTATTCCAAAAGATGTGCCAATTGCCCAAAGTGGAATTGCAGAAATAAACGCGCCGTACATATAAGATGGTGCCAAATATCCATTATAAGCTACACCAATTCCAAACAACTCGTCCGTTACACCAAATGCAATTAACATACGATGAAAAAACGGAGTTTTCGGCGAAATCTTTTGACTTAATGCCGCGCTCATTAAAAGGTACCTTGCATTAGTAATAAAAATTATAACAGCAAGCGTAAAAAGCGAAGTTTTGGCTTCAATAGCACTAAGTCCAGCTACTTCGCCTGCTGATGCAACATTAAGAAGACTTAATAAAAAGCCTTGCAAAGCATCTAAACCTATCTTTTTAGCAGTAATACCAATAGCAAAAGAAACAGCAAAATAGCCAAGTCCTATTGGTATCCCGTCTTTCATTCCACGGAGAAACGGATTATTAAGTTTTAAGGTATTTTCTTTCATTTTCCGCACCTCGCAAAATGATATTATAGTAAAAAAAATAAACTTTGTAAACACTAAAATAGAGTAAGCTAAAGCCTACTCTATTTTTTAACTGATTATCATATTAAAGTGAGTGTTTAGTTTCACAGTAAATACAACGATATTCTTTATTATTTTTATCAGCAAGTTTGAACACTTGGTCAAGCTCTTGTTCACAAGAAGAAATGCAACGAGGATTTTTACAGAAAATTACATTTGTAAGAGTTTCAGGTAAAGCAATGTTTTTCTTCTCAACAAGTTTACCGTCTTTAATAACATCAACTGTTGCATCAGGGTCAACATAGCCAATAACATCAAGATTTAAGTCAATATTCGCATCAATCTTGATAATATCTTTTTTGCCCATCTTTTTGCTCTGAACATTCTTAATAATTGCGACAGAAACATCTAAATTATCAAGTCCTAAAAGCTCATAAAGACGCATAGCCGAGCCTGCTTCAATATGGTCAATTACAAATCCATTTTGAATAGAATCTATATTCATATTGTTCCAGCCTCCTTTAAGAGTTTAAGGATAAGCGCCATTCTCATATATTTACCATTGAGAACCTGCTTGAAGTAACAAGCCCTTGGATCGTCATCAATAGCTACACTAATTTCATTAACTCTTGGAAGCGGATGCATAATAGTTAAATCAGGCTTAGCATTTTTAAGCTTATCAGGAGTTAAAATGTAGCTATCTTTAAGTCTTAAATAATCTTCTTCATTGAAGAATCTTTGTCTTTGAACTCTTGTCATATAAAGAATATCAAGCTCAGGCATAACACTTTCAAGATCAGTTGTTTGAACATAAGGAATATTCTTTGACTTAATTGAATCACGCTTTACATAGCTTGGAACTTTAAGCTCTTCAGGAGAAATTAGAACAAATTTAATTCCACTATATCTTGAAAGAGCATTGATAAGAGAATGAACTGTTCTACCGAACTTAAGGTCACCACACAGACCAATTGTGTAATCACCAAGTCTTCCCTTAAGACTTCTGATTGTAAGAAGATCAGTAAGTGTCTGAGTAGGATGCTGATGTCCTCCGTCACCTGCGTTAATTACAGGGCTCTGTGACTT
>JAZUGZ010000310.1:0-1541 GCA_045641425.1 Candidatus Fimenecus sp. | reverse complement strand
ACACAAGATGCAACAGGTACTATGGCTTACCTTGAATTAGAGGCTATGGATATTGATAGAGTTAAAACTGAGCTTTCAGTTGCTTATATCGACCATAACACTTTGCAGACAGGTTTTGAAAACGCTGACGACCACAGGTTTATTCAGTCAGTAACTAAAAAGCGTGGTGTTTACTTCTCACGCCCTGGTAATGGTATTTGCCACCAAGTTCATCTTGAAAGATTTGGTAAACCAGGCAAAACTTTAATCGGTTCAGACAGCCACACTCCTACTGGTGGCGGTATTGGTATGCTTGCTATGGGTGCTGGCGGACTTGACGTTGCTGTTGCTATGGGTGGCGGTACATACTACATCACAATGCCTAAAATGGTTAGAGTTAACCTTACTGGTAAACTTTCCCCTTGGGTTGCTGCAAAAGACGTAATTCTTGAGGTTTTAAGAATTATGACTGTTAAAGGTGGCGTCGGTAAAATTATTGAGTACGGTGGCGAAGGTGTTAAAACACTTTCAGTTCCAGAACGTGCTACTATTACAAATATGGGTGCTGAGCTTGGTGCTACAACATCAGTTTTCCCATCAGATGAAGTTACAAAGGCTTTCTTAAAGGCACAAGGCCGTGAAGAGGACTGGGTTGAACTTAAAGCAGATGAAGATGCAGTTTATGATGAAATCATTGATATTGATTTATCTACTCTCGCTCCTCTTGCTGCACAGCCACACATGCCAGACAGAGTTAAATCAGTTACAGAAATCGGCAAGATCAAAGTTGACCAAGTTTGTATTGGTTCATGCACTAACTCATCACTTCTTGATATGATGAAAGTTGCAGCTATTCTTAAAGGCAAAACAGTTTGCCCATCAGTTAGCCTTTCAATTGCACCTGGTTCAAAACAAGTTCTGAATATGATTGCACAAAACGGCGCTCTTTCTGATATGATTGACGCTGGTGCAAGAATTCTCGAAAGCGCATGCGGTCCTTGTATTGGTATGGGTCAATCTCCTAATTCAAAGGGTATTTCACTTCGTACATTTAACCGTAACTTTGAGGGTCGTTCTGGTACAGCAGACGCAGGTATTTACCTTGTAAGCCCAGAAGTTGCTGCTGCTTCAGCATTAACTGGTTACCTTACTGACCCAAGAGACCTTGGCGAATTCCCTGAAATCACTCTTCCTGAAGAATTTGTTATAAATGACAATATGGTTGCTGTTCCTGCAACTCCTGAAGAAGCAAAAGATGTTGAAGTAATGTATGGTCCTAACATTAAACCTTTCCCAACAAGCGAGCCAATGAGCGACGATATTACAGCAAAGGCTATCCTTAAAGTTGGCGACGACATTACTACTGACCACATTATGCCAGCTGGTGCAAAGATTCTTCCTTATAGAAGTAACATTCCATATCTTTCACAGTTCTGCTTTGGTGTTTGTGACAAAACATTCCCAGAAAGAATTAAAGCTGAAGGTAAAGGCATTATTATTGGCGGTGCTAACTATGGTCAGGGCTCTTCTCGTGAGCATGCTGCATTAGTTCCACTTTACCT
>JAZUGZ010000309.1:0-3752 GCA_045641425.1 Candidatus Fimenecus sp. | reverse complement strand
GAAGATGTTATGGCAATCGTTGACTTTGAGCAGCCAGAGGGTGTAATTGCTTCTCTCGGTGGTCAGACAGCAATTAACCTTGCTCAGCCACTTATGGACAGAGGCGTGAAGATTATTGGTACTGATTGTGAAGCTATTGAAAGAGCTGAAAACAGAGATAGCTTTGAAAAGGTTCTTAAGAGCCTTAATATTCCACAGCCAAAAGGACAAGCTGTTACAAATATTGAAGACGGTCTTAAAGCTGCTAACGAAATTGGTTATCCAGTTCTTGTTCGTCCATCATTCGTTCTTGGTGGTAGAGCTATGCAGATCGTTTCAACTGATGAACACTTAAAGCACTACCTTAAAACTGCTGTTGAAATTGATGTTGATAAACCAGTTCTTGTTGATAAATATATTCAAGGTAAAGAGCTTGAAGTTGACGCAATTTGCGACGGTAGAGATGTATTTGTTCCTGGTATTATGGAACTTGTTGAGCGTACTGGTGTTCACTCAGGCGACTCAATCAGCGTTTACCCAACATTCTCAGTATCAGACAAGGTAAAGGGCATTATTTTACAGTATGCTAAGAAATTAGGCCTTGGAATTGGTATCGTTGGTCTTTACAACATTCAGTTCATTGTTGACAAAGATGAAAATGTTTACATTATCGAGGTTAACCCTCGTTCTTCAAGAACTGTTCCATTCCTTTCAAAGTCAACTGGATATTCACTTGCTGATATTGCTACTGAGGTTATTCTTGGTAAGAGTCTTAAAGAGCAAGGATTATTTGATCTTTACCCTGAAGAGAAGAAACGTCACTATGTAAAAGTTCCAGTATTCTCATTCAATAAGATTAAGGGACTTGACGCTTACCTTTCACCTGAAATGAAGTCAACTGGCGAAGCAATCGGTTATGATGATAAGCTTCACAGAGCAATGTTCAAAGCTCTTACAGCTTCAGGAATGAACCTTCAAAACTATGGTACAATCCTTGTAACACTTGCTGATGAAGACAAGGAAGAGGCAATTCCGCTTATTAGAAGATTTTATAACATGGGCTTCAATATTGAAGCAACAAGCGGTACTGCTGCTGTTCTTAAAGAGAATGGAATTCGTACAAGAGTTCGTGGTAAGATTTCAGAAGGTAGTGAAGAAATTCTTGAGTCTATCCGTGCTGGATATGTATCTTATGTAATCAATACAAGGGCAATTCTTTCAGGTGTTCACTATGATGATGGTATTGAAATTCGTCGTGCCGCTACTGAAAACAATGTTACAATGTTTACATCTCTTGATACAGTTAAGGTTCTTCTTGATGTTCTTGAAGAAACAACACTTACAATTTCAACTATTGATGCTTAAGGTGAAAAAATGAAACAAGTTTTACTTACAGTAAAAGAAAATATTGCTTTAACACAAAATGTTTATAAAATGACTCTTGAGGGCGATTGTTCTGATATAACCGCCCCAGGTCAGTTTGTAAATATTAAAATCGAGGGCTTTTATCTTAGAAGACCTATTTCAGTTTGTGATGTAAATGGTGACTTGCTTACAATTATTTATAAAGTTGTTGGCAAAGGTACAGAAAAAATGAGCAAAATGAAAAAGGGCACAGTACTTGATGTTCTTACTGGACTCGGTAATGGCTATGACCTTTCGCTTTGTGGCGATTCTCCATTGCTTCTTGGTGGTGGCGTTGGTGTTCCACCTATGTATTTACTTGCCAAAGAGCTTAGAAATATTGGTAAAAATGTGTCTGTTATTCTTGGTTTTAATACAAAGTCAGAAGTATTTTACGAAAAAGAGTTTAAAGCACTCGGTTGTGATGTTAAAGTTACAACTACTGACGGTAGTTATGGTGTAAAAGGTTTTGTTACAAATGCAATGCCTGAAAACTACTCACATTTCTGTTGTTGCGGTCCTGAGCCAATGCTCAAAGCGGTATATAAAGCAACAAATACCTCAGGTCAGTTTAGCTTTGAAGAGAGAATGGGCTGTGGGTTTGGCGCTTGCATGGGTTGTAGTTGTAAAACTATTACCGGCTACAAGAGAATTTGTAAAGACGGCCCAGTTATGAAAAAGGAGGAAATATTATGGGAAGATTAAGTGTAAATCTTTGTGGAATTGAACTTGACAACCCAATAATTCCTGCTTCAGGTACATTTGGATTTGGTTATGAATTCGCAGAGCTTTATGACATAAATTGCCTTGGTACTTTTTCATTTAAGGGCACTACAAAAGATGCTCGTTTTGGTAATCCAACACCAAGAATCGCTGAATGTACCGCTGGTATGATAAATGCAGTAGGTCTTCAAAATCCAGGTGTTGAAAATGTCATTAAAAATGAGCTTCCAAAACTTAAAAAGTGCTTTAATAAGCCGGTAATGGCTAATGTTAGTGGATTTTCAGTCCCTGATTATGCTTACACTTGCGAAAAATTAGATAAAGAGAGTCAAGTAGGTTGGTTAGAGGTTAATGTTAGCTGTCCTAATGTTCACGGCGGTGGAATGAGCTTTGGTACAGACCCAAATGCAGCAGCTGAAGTAACAAAAGCTGTTAAAGCAGTTACAACAAAGCCAGTTATTGTTAAGCTTTCACCAAATGTAACTGATATTGTTGCAATTGCAAAGGCTTGTGAAGATGCAGGTGCTGACGGAATTAGCCTTATCAATACAATGCTCGGTATGAGAATTGACTTAAATAGAAGAACACCAGTAATTAAGAATAAAATGGGTGGTTTTTCTGGCTCAGCAATTTTCCCAGTTGCAGTTAGAATGGTTTATCAGGTTTCACACGCTGTCAATATTCCAGTTATCGGAATGGGTGGTGTTACAACCGCTGAAGATGTTGTAGAAATGATGATGGCAGGTGCTACTGCTGTTGAAATTGGTGCGGCAAACCTTGTAAACCCTTATGCTTGTAGAGATATTATCAATGAACTTCCTACTGTTCTTGATAAATACAGAATAGATAATATTAAAGATATAATAGGAGTGGTAGAATAATGGGTAAGGACGTAATCGTTGCTTGCGACTTTGCAAGTGCTGAAAAAACATATGAATTTCTTGACTTATTTACAGAACGCAAACCATTTGTTAAAATAGGTATGGAGCTTTTCTATGCAGAAGGCCCACAAATTGTTAAAGAGATTAAGAAAAGAGGACATAAAATTTTCCTTGACTTAAAACTTCACGATATTCCAAACACAGTTAAAAAGTCAATGGCTGTTCTTTCAAACCTTGATGTTGATATTACAAACCTTCACGCAAGTGGCACAATTCGCATGATGGAAGGCGCTTTAGAAGGACTTACAAGACCTGACGGCACAAGACCATTACTTATTGCTGTTACACAGCTTACATCAACCGATCAAGAATCAATGGAAAATGACCTTCTCATTAAAGAGCCTATCGATAAGGTTGTTATGCACTATGCACACAATGCTAAAATTGCAGGTCTTGATGGTGTTGTTTGCTCTCCACTTGAAGCACAGAAAGTTCACGACACTTGTGGTAAGGACTTCCTTACAATTACACCAGGTGTTAGATTTGCTGATAGTGACATTGGCGACCAAAAGAGAGTTATGACTCCAGCCGAGGCTAAAAAAATTGGCTCTGACTACATTGTAGTTGGCAGACCAATTACAGCGGCTGACGACCCAGTTGCAGCATATAACAGATGTGTTGCTGAATTTGTAGATTAAGATTTAAATATAAGGAGAAAAATACTATGGAACTTAAAAACCTCATAGCAAAAGACTTACTTAAAAT
>JAZUGZ010000308.1:0-4458 GCA_045641425.1 Candidatus Fimenecus sp. | reverse complement strand
AAACCTATTGACAAATGAATAAAGTCGTTTTATAATGTAGAAAAATTCTTCAAAAGGAGATAATTATAATGAAAAAAGCAATTAAAGTTTTAGCAGTTGTTTTAGCTGTTGTTCTTATGGGCTCAGTTTTTGCAGCTTGCGGTAACAAAAAAGAAGAAACAAAGAAGCTTGTAATGGCAACTAACGCTTCATTCCCTCCATACGAATACAAAGACGGAGAGAACTTTGCAGGTATCGACGTTGAAATCGCTGAAAAGATTGCTGAAAAGCTTGGTATGGAACTTGAAATTCAGGACGTTGAATTTGGTTCAATTATCGGTGGTGTTCAGACAGGTAAGTTTGATATGGGTATGGCTGGTATGACAGTTACTGAAAAGAGACTTAAATCAGTTAACTTCTCTGACACTTATGCTAAAGCAAAGCAGGTTATCATTGTTAAAGAAGGTTCAGCTATTAAAACAGTTGACGACCTTAAGGGCGACGGCTCAATGAAGATTGGTGTTCAGCAGGATACAACTGGCGACATTTACGCTTCTGATACAGAAGAAAATGGCGGTTATGGTGAAAGCAACGTAATTCGTTACAAGACTGGTAATGACGCTGTTCAGGCACTCGTTGCAGGCAAGGTTGATTGCGTAATCATTGATAACGAGCCAGCTAAGTCTTACGTTGAGGCTAACAAGGGTCTTACAATTCTTGCAACAGAATATGTTGAAGAAGAGTATGCTATTTGCGTAGCTAAAGAAAACACAGAGCTTCTTGACCAGATTAACAAGGCTCTTGAAGAGCTTACAGCTGACGGTACAATCAAGCAGATTGTTGATAAGTACATCGCTGCTTAAAATTTATTTATTGCAATTCCAACAAGGGCGAAGCAATATTTCGCCCTTGCTTTGTTATGTAAAACTTTTTAGTTAAAAAGGAGGGATTTTTGTGACAGAATGGTTTGCCGAGATTTCAGACAAGTTTATGCTGTGCTTTGTGGAAGATAATTACTGGGAATGGCTAGTAAAGGGCTTTGCAAACTCATTAATTATTACATTTTTCGCAGTGCTTGGTGGATTTGTTTTTGGCGTTATTCTTGCAACAATTCGTTCTTCTTATGACAAGAATGAAACTTCTCTAAAACTTAGAGGTGGCGTTGGCTACTATCTACTTAAAATATTAAATGGGATTTGTAAAATCTACATTACTGTAATTCGTGGTGTGCCAGTTGTTGTTCAGTTAATGATTTGGTACTTTATAATTATGGTAAATGAGAACAATTCTATACTTGTAGCATCAATAGCTTTTGGTTGTAACTCTGCCGCATACATAGCAGAAATCTTCCGTGGTGGTATTATGTCAATTGACAATGGTCAGTTTGAGGCTGGTCGTTCAATTGGTTTTAACTATATTCAAACAATGATTTATGTTGTAATTCCACAGGTAATTAAAACAGTTCTTCCAACTCTTCTTAACGAAGTTATTGCACTTCTTAAAGAAACATCGGTTGCAGGTTATGTTGGTATTATGGACCTTACAAAAGCAGGCGACTTAATTAGAGGTAGAACTTTCGAAGCATTTATGCCTCTTATTGCTGTTGCAATTATCTATTTAATCACGGTTATTATTTTGACCAACGTATTCTCAGCGGTAGAAAGGAGATTGCGTAAAAATGAACGATAATATTGCATTGATTGAAACAAATGACTTAAAATGTCATTATAAAAACGGCACTATTAAGGCTCTTGACGGGGTTACAACAAAAGTTCAAAAGGGCGAGGTTGTTGTCATCATTGGTCCTTCGGGCAGTGGTAAGTCAACATTTTTGCGCTCACTTAATCTTCTTGAAATTCCAACTGATGGTCAAATTCTTTTTGAAGGTGTTGACATCACTGGTAAAAAGGTAAATATTAATGAGCACCGTCAAAAAATGGGAATGGTTTTCCAGCACTTTAATTTATTCCCTAATATGACAGTTCTTAAAAATATGACTATTGCTCCAATGAAACTTCTTAAAAAGAGTAAAGAAGAAGCTGAAAAACAGGCTATGGAGTTACTAGAAAGGGTTGGACTTGCTGACAGAGCAGACGCTTACCCGTCACAGCTTTCTGGTGGACAAAAGCAGAGAGTTGCAATTGTTCGTGCACTTTGCATGTCACCTGACGTAATGCTTTTTGACGAGCCAACTTCGGCTTTAGACCCTGAAATGGTTGGCGAAGTTCTTGACGTTATGAAAGAACTCGCGAGTGAGGGTATGACAATGGTTGTTGTTACTCACGAAATGGGCTTTGCTAAAGAGGTTGCTTCAAGAGTTGTGTTTATGGCAGATGGTAAAATGCTTGAAGAGGGTACACCGGACGAGATTTTTGAAAATCCTAAGAACCCAAGACTTAAAGATTTTCTTTCAAAAGTTTTATAATTAAGATTAAGGGCGGTTTTATACCGCTCTTTTTTATATCTTTATTGTCCTTGACAAATCCTTAAAAAAATAGGATAATAAACACTGTATGAATTAAGCTTTCGAGCATTTTAGAAAGGTGAAACAAATGGAAAACACCAACGAAAAGAAAAAGATAGTTTTAAGTGCAATTCAGCCAACTGGCACACCAACTCTTGGCAACTATTTAGGCGCACTTAAAAACTGGAAAAATATGTCTAAAGATTACAATTGCCTTTATGCAGTTGCTGACCTTCACTCTCTTACAGTTCGTCCTGAACCGCAAGACCTTAGAAGAAGAACTCAAGAAATGTATGCTATTCTTTTAGCACTCGGTCTTGACCCACAGGAAAATATTGTATTCGTTCAAAGCCATGTGCCAATGCACTCTGAGCTTGCTTGGATTTTAAATTGTAGCACTCAGTTTGGCGAGGCCGCACGAATGACACAGTTTAAGGATAAGAGCGAAAAACACCCTGAAAATGTTAATGTTGGTCTTTTCACTTACCCAGTACTTATGGCTGCTGACATTCTTCTTTATCAAGCAGACTATGTTCCAATTGGTGCCGACCAAAAACAACACCTTGAAATCACAAGAGATATTGCAGAGCGCTTTAACAATGTTTACGGCAACACATTCAAAATCCCTGAACCATTTATCGGTAAAGTTGGCGCTTGTGTAATGTCACTTCAAGACCCGCTTCACAAAATGAGTAAATCTGACCCTAACCCTAAATCATTTGTTTCAATGCTTGATGATGACAATGTAATTATTAAAAAGATTAAGTCAGCTGTTACCGACAGCGAAGCAGTTGTAAGATATGGCGAGGGCAAAGACGGAATTAACAATCTTATGGGTATTTACTCTTGCTGTACCGGTAAAACTTATGAAGAAATCGAAAAAGAATTTGACGGCAAGGGCTACGGCGACTTTAAGATGGCAGTTGCTGAGTCAGTAGTTGCAGAGCTTCGCCCGTTCAAGGAAGAGTATAATCGTCTTATTGCTGATAAGGCATACCTTCAAGAGTGTGCAAAGATTGGTGCTGAAAAGGCTTCAAGACTTGCCTATAGAACACTTTCAAAGGCACAGAAAAAGGCAGGACTTTTCCAGCTTTAATAAAACAAAAACACGGCTTTGGGCCGTGTTTAATTTTAGAGGTTAATATGAATATTAGATGTACTCCAAGCGTTTTACAAGGGGAGAAAACATTAAAAGATAATAACTTTTCGAATTTAATACTTTTGTGTTGTGGTGCATTATCTCAAAATGGTATTACTTTGCACAACTTTAGTTCCAGCGAAAAAAGCCAAAAGCTTTTGGACTTAATTTCTTATATGGGTGCTAATGTAACTGTAAATGAAAATAGTGTTACTGTTTCAAAAAACAGGATTTTTGGTGCAATGGTAAATGTTAAAGGCGAAAGTGAGATTTTTGCGCTTTACTGTGCTTTAGCTTCAATTTGCGACAAGGGATTTACACTTTTAACTGGTGTTAAAACAATTGATACTTATATTGTCAATAGTATGATTGAAAACCTAAATAAAATTCGTGTTGCAAGTTCTTTTGATGATGAAAATGAAATAGTTATTTGGGGCGAAAATGAAATAGTTGGGGGAACGGTTGATGCAAATTGTGACCCTTATTTAGCACTTGCTTTTACCTTGATTAGTTGTAAGTCAAATTTGCCTATTGATATTCATAATATTGGAAATTTAACTGAACTGTTTCCGAACTTTATTGATGAATTTAATGCCTTGGGCGGTAAAATTGAAATTATAAAATAAAAAAAGCAACTCCCCGGGGTTGAGAGTTGCTTCCTTTTGCTGTAACAGCATTAAAAAGGAGAATGAAAATGAAATGTTGATTCACTTTTCGTGAACCACTGTAATAAATTTAACACATAATTGTTTAATAAGAATATATAAACCGTAAACAAACTGTAAACTTTTAATTTGTGGGGAGATTTTATGTCAAAAAAGGAAAAATACGGAAATAGAATTAAGACCAAAAGATTTATTATTGAAAATAATGCAAA
>JAZUGZ010000307.1:0-11634 GCA_045641425.1 Candidatus Fimenecus sp. | reverse complement strand
AGTCTATAAAAAAATAGTTATAAAAAATTTATAAAAATGTCAAAAAAAGTCTTGACTAATATAAATCTTTGTGATATTATATTCAAGCGTTGAGACGCTGGTGTAGCTCAGTTGGTACAGCAGCTGATTTGTAATCAGCACCTCGGGGGTTCGAGTGCGTCCACCAGCTCCAATTTTTTATGTAAATATTTGGGTAGGTTCCCGAGTGGCCAAAGGGAGCAGACTGTAAATCTGCCGTCGACGACTTCGGTGGTTCGAATCCACCCCTGCCCACCAAAAGACTTCGCAAATGCGAGGTCTTTTTTATTACCTTCATTAAGAACATAAAATTTGTGGGTGGATTCGAACCACATAATCTATAATGCGAAGGTTTGCGTAGCAAACGAACTCCGAGCGAAGCTCGGGTCCACCCCTGCCCACCAAAGAACACTTGCAATAGCAGGTGTTTTTTATTTTTTAATTTCATTTAATTTTTAAATAGACTCGCCTGCCGGCTCAGACATCGCTTCTGCTCGTTATACTCGCAGAGGTGTCCACCGGACACCCGCGACCCTGCCCACCAAAAGACTTCGCAAATGCGAAGTCTTTTTTATTTTAATTTTATTGTTTTATTTTAATATGTATGATATACTTATTATACTATGTTAAAAAGGAGTTTTAATATGGCGAAGAAAGAGAAAGAAAAAAACGCTAACACACATCCTAATAAAATAGGAATTAAAGAAGGAATGGGCTATATGCTCGGCGACGCAGGTAACCTTTTTGTGCTTACCTATGTTTCTTCATTCCTTAAAGTTTTTTATACAGACGTTTTACAAATTGCGACTGACAAAGTTGCTAATTTGTTTTTAATTACTCGTCTTTGGGACGCAGTAAACGACCCTATGTGGGGTACAATTGTTGCAAAGCGCAAACCAAATAAAGACGGAAAATACCGTTCTTACATTAAATTCATTGCTATTCCGCTTGCACTTTCACAGCTTATTTGTTTCTTTGACATAAGCAGAGTTACAAATAAAGAATGGGCACTTTTAGCATTTGCTTATGTGACATACATTGCATTCGGTATGCTTTACACTGGTATGAATGTTCCGTTCGGTTCACTCGCTTCAGTTATTACTGACGACCCAGAGGGCAGAACACTTCTTTCAACCTTTAGAACAATTGGCGGTGGCATTGGCGGTGCGGCACCACTTTTAATTGCTCCGTTTATTATTTACACTAAAGTTTCAAATGGCGACGGCACAACTCACAATGAAGCAAACGCAAAGGGTATGTTTAACTTTGCACTTATTATGACTATTTGTGCTATTGTTTTCTATTTTGCTTGTTACAAGTCAACTAAAGAGCGAGTTCCATCTGAAGCTAATCCGCAAATTGATATGAAAAAGGCTTATGGCGAAATGCTTAAGAGCAGACCTTTTGTTGTTTTAGCTCTTACTGGTATTCTTATTAGTGGTCAGCTTCAATTTGCTTCACTCAACCAATATCTTTACAAAAACTATTTCTGCAACACAAGTCTTTCAACACTTGGCACAGTTGCACAGTATTTACCAATGGCAATTATGATTCCATTTGTGCCAAAGCTTGTTAAAAAATTCGGTAAAAAAGAAATTAGCGGATTTGGTGCATTTTTCTCAGCTGTTGCGGCAATTGCTTGCTTTGTATTGAAGCCAAAGCCAGACCAGCCAATGCTCTTTATGTTCCTTTTGCTTATTATTGGATTTGGTTACTCATTTGTTTCAATTACAAACTGGGCTGTTGTTGCTGACGTAATTGACTACCAAGAATACAAAACAGGCATTAAGAGTGCAAGTGCAGTTTACGCCGTTTACACATTCTGCAGAAAGCTTGGTCAAACAGCAGCTGACTACGGCGGACTTATGCTTTTAAGCAAAGTTGGTTACGACCCTAAAATAATGGCAAATGCCGGCTTTGTTGATGGTGTCAGCGAAGGAATTTTAATGGTATGCACAATTATTCCTGCAATTACTTATACACTTATTTTCATCCTTTATCAATTTGCTTATCCGCTTACTAAAGAAAAATTAGTTCCTGTTTACAAGGCAATTCGTGAGTCAAACGAAAAAGCACAAGCAGAAACAACAGAAATCGCTGAATAAAGAAATTGATAAACCCCCAGTAAAATTACTGGGGGATTTTTTATTGGCGTGCCCGACTGGAGTCGAACCAGCGGCCTTCAGAGTCGGAGTCTGACGCTCTATCCAACTGAGCTACGAGCACAAATATTAGGAATTTATTTATACAGAACAATGTGGGCATCGTTCCCTACAAGTATAATCAAATAAAGTGGCGGGAGCAAGCCCCCGCCCTACAATCGGCATATTCGCAGAGGTGTCCACAGGACACCCGTGACCCTACATTTTTTAATAAAATTCACTTTATTAAATCGGAACGATGAAGGCATCGTTCCCTACAAATATAATTAAACATTGAAACGGAAGAGAACAATGTCGCCGTCTTGCATTATGTATTCTTTGCCTTCGGAGCGAACCTTGCCCTTTTCTTTAGCGGCTGCCATCGAGCCAAGCTCCATTAAATCGTCAAAAGAAACAACCTCTGCTCTAATAAATCCACGCTCAATATCGGAGTGTATTTTACCGGCAGCCTGTGGAGCTTTTGTACCCTTTTTAATTGTCCAAGCACGAACTTCTGGCTGACCAGCTGTAAGGAAAGACATAAGTCCTAAAAGGTCGTAAGACTTTTGAATAAGAACATCAAGACCGCCCTTTTCAATACCGAAGTCGTTAAGGAACATTTCCTTTTCTTCTTTAGTCATTGAAGAAATTTCAGCTTCAAGCTCGGCACAAATCGGAAGAACTTCTGCACCCTCGGCACTTGCGATTTCTTTAACTGCATTATAGCGTGCGTTATCTTCAATGCCATTTGCGAAATCGTCTTCGCTCATATTACAAGCATAAATAACTGGCTTTGAAGAAAGAAGTGCAACATTAGAAAGGAATTCTTTTTCGTCGTCATCTACTTCAACTGCTCTTGCACTTACACCCTCTTCGAGTGATTCATGAATTCTCTTTAAGAAGTCAAGCTCTGGCTGTAAAGTTTTGTCGCCCTTTAAGTCCTTTTCAACCTTTTGAATTCTTCTATCAAGAATTTCAAGGTCAGAAAGAATAAGCTCTAAATTTATTGTTTCAATATCACGAGATGGGTCAACTGAACCATCAACATGAGTAATATCGTCATTATCAAAGCAACGAACAACGTGAATAATAGCGTCAACCTCACGAATATGTGAAAGGAATTTATTACCAAGTCCCTCGCCCTTTGAAGCACCCTTTACAAGACCTGCAATATCAACAAATTCGATTGATGCAGGAGTAGTCTTTGCCGGGTTATACATTTCTGTTAATTTATCAAGTCTTGTGTCAGGAACAGCAACAACGCCAACATTTGGCTCAATAGTGCAGAAAGCGTAGTTAGCAGCCTGCGCACCAGCGTTAGTAATAGCATTAAAAAGCGTGCTCTTGCCCACATTTGGAAGACCAACAATACCGAGTTTCATATACATACATCCTTTGTCAAAATTCAATTAAGTATTATACACTATTGCAGTTTGTTTTTCAATATGTTAAAATGATTTTAGTTTTTTGTGGAGGCGAAATATGGAAATCTTTTCTCGTACCGAAAGGCTAATTGGCAAAGATGCACTCGAAAAACTTAATAATGCGAATGTTATTGTTTTTGGTCTTGGCGGAGTTGGCTCTTACACGACAGAGGCACTTGCAAGAGCTGGCATTGGCAAAATGACAGTTGTTGATAAAGACACAGTTGATATTACAAACATTAACCGTCAACTTTATGCGTTAAATTCCACTATTGGAAAGTCAAAGGCCGAAATCGCCAAAGAGAGAATACTCGACATTAACCCAAATTGCGAAGTTACAGCACTCCAGAAAATGTATTTACCAGAAAATGCAGATGAGTTTAATTTGAGCCAATACGATTACATTATAGACGCCATTGACAATGTTACCGCTAAAATTGACCTTGCGGTTAAGTCGCAAGAACTGGGAATTCCTATGATAGCCTCTATGGGTACTGGCAACAAGCTTGACCCTACACTATTTAAGGTTTCAGACATTTTCAAGACAAGTGTTTGTCCCCTTTGCAAGGTAATGAGATCAAAACTCAAAAAACTTGGCGTAAAGAAATTAAAGGTTGTTTACTCCGAAGAAATGCCACGAAAAGACGGAGAACGAACTCCAGCGAGTATTTCATTTGTACCACCAGTTGCAGGGCTTATTATTGCAGGCGAAACAATTAAAGACATTATAAAATAAAGAAAAGGCAGTTCAAATGAACTGCCTTATTTTTATTTAACATTAACTGTTTCGGTTGGTGTTGCCTTTGAGCGATACATTAAGAAAATTCCCACAAATGCAAGAATTAGAATAACGCCAATTACAATTCCTGCTATTGCGTTAGGTGTAAAGCTATCTATAAGTGGTTTTAACATTTGATAGCCTATTAAAGATTTATCAGCCTGTGCATTTTCAAATTTACTTTGCAAGGTTTTTATTACAATTCCAGAAGCAACTGAGCCAAGTCCAAAGTAAAGGATAATATCAAACACTGAGCTTAAATTACACACAATTAAAAGTATTGCAGAAATGACCGCAACAGCAATACACTTTGACTTTGTATTATTTGAAAGAAGAACTATAATTTGGTCTGATGTAAGACCAGAGCTATTTTCAATTGTTCTTATTACAAATGAGCGAACATATACTTTAACTGCTTCTTCAGGGGTTGAAACACTTGAATAATCTTCTGCTGTGTTAATAACAGTTTTATTCTCTTTTTGGCGTTCTTTTGCCTGTTTAGCATCACTTTCTAAATAATAGTCAACACAGTCCATCATTGTGTCTTTAACGGCTTTATTTACTGAATCAGATGTTATTATTTCTTCAACTGCTTGATTTACCGCATTACCAAAAATTTGATTAAATAGCCCCAGTTGACCTTTAAGGTAGTTTGGCAATATTTTAGTAACGGCATCATAAATAAAGTCATTAGCGGTATAGGTTACACCATTAGCTGTAAATTTAACTTCTTCAAGTTTCATTTCGCTAACCATAGTTTCAAACTGGCCACCCTTAAAAAAGTGCCTTACACCTGAAATTAGTGTTGCACCAAGGCAAGAAACCACAAAAACAACAGTTAACGCAACCGAAAGCACCTTTAAGCCAATTTTGATTAAGGTATTTTTAGTTTTTTCATCCATAATAAAACCACCCTTAAAAAATAGCCCCGCCGTTAAGCGGGGCTTAAAGAACTAAAATTATTCAGCCTTTTCTTCTTTCTTTTCTGGGAAAAGAAGTTTGTCAAATGGGAAGTAAATGAAGAACTGAACAGCACCACAAAGAGCACCTGAAATAGTCATTGCAGCATCTGGAGAGCCTGTAAGACCTGTGAAGAATGGGATGAACTTTGTTGAAAGCCAAGCTGAGAAGATAATAAGTGCAATTGTAAATACTATGTAAATTGGAAGTGTAATTGCAATGTTTGCATCAGAATTGAATGTCTTTTCTCTGTTGATGAAGAAAGAAACAATTTGAGCAATAACATTTGAAACGTTAGCTGCAACAAACACACCAAGTCCAAGTACAATACCCTTCTTTGGGTCAACAGATGACTTGAAAATGCCCCAAATATCGTAAGTCTTTGTAAGGAACTCATCACTCATAAAGAGTTTAATTACGAGTGGTAAGCAAGCCTGAATCACAAATGCGATAAGTGAAACGAAAATAAATTTAACAAACTGCCAAAGTGTTTTCATGCCTGCACCCTTTGAAGCAGCTGCAGAGTCAATGTCTTTTAATCCTTTTGCCATGAGAAAAACTCCTTTAATTAAAAATTATGCAAATTTATATTAACATATTACAAATAATAAGTCAATAAAAAAAGCCGTAGTTGACTACGGCAATTTTTTTAATATTTTGTAAGGTATTCGTCAATTTCCCATTGATGCACTCTTGTAGTGTAGTTTCTCCACTCCTGCTTTTTACCAGCAAGGTACTTTGTGAATACATGCTCGCCGAGTACACTCTTTACAAATTCGCTATTTTCAAATTCTCTTGTAGCTTCTTGTAATGTGCCTGGAAGATTATCAATACCGTGAGCCTTTCTTTCTTCGGCTGTCATATCGTAAATATTAGTTGTAATACCCTCAGGAGCTTTCATACCCTTTTTAATGCCATCAAGACCAGCGGCAATGCAAAGAGCCATTTCAAGATATGGATTGCAAGATGGGTCCGCTGAACGAAGTTCAACACGAGTTGCCATTCCACGAGCGGCAGGAACACGAACAAGTGCAGAGCGGTTAGAAGCTGACCAAGAAATATAAACCGGAGCTTCAAAGCCAGGAACCAATCTCTTATAAGAGTTTACAAGTGGGTTTGCAACACAGGTAATTGCTTTAATGTGATGAAGTACGCCTGCAATAAACTGATAAGCTGTTTCTGAAAGTCCATATTTATCGTCAGGGTCATAGAATGCATTTTTACCGTCTTTCATAAGTGAAAGGTTTGTGTGCATTCCATTACCAGCACTACCATAAATAGGCTTTGGCATAAATGTTGCGTGGAGCTTATTTCTACGAGCATAAGTCTTAACAACATGCTTAAATGTAACTACCTTGTCAGCAGCTTCAAGTGCTTCAGCAAACTTAAAGTCGATTTCGTGCTGACCTTCTGCACACTCGTGATGAGATGCTTCAATTTCATAACCCATTTGCTGAAGTGCGATACAAATATCGTTACGGCATTGCTCGCCGTCATCAGCAGGGCCAATGTCAAAGTAACCTACTGCATCGTTAGTGTTAATAGTTGCCTTACCCTTTTCGTCAAGCTGGAAAAGGAAAAATTCGCATTCAGGGCCTACATTTATTGAATAGCCCATATCAGCAGCTTCTTTAATTACTGCACGAAGAATGTGACGAGGGTCGCCTTCAAATGGAGTTTTCTTATCGGCACAATAAACATCACAAATAATGCGTGCTGTATTTTCTTTCCAAGGAAGAATTTCAAATGTGTCAAAGTCTGGCTTTAAGTACATATCAGACTCATCAATACGAACAAATCCTTCAATTGAAGAGCCGTCAAACATTTGACCTTCAGAAAGAACTTTATCAAACATATTTTCAGTAATTGCAATATTTTTCATCTGTCCGAAAATATCAATAAACTGAAGTCTAATAAATTTAATTCCTTTTTCTTTTGCAATTTTAAGGATATCGTCTTTTGTGTAGCTCATAAAAAGCTCCTTTCAAAAATGTACTGATATTATATCAAATAAAAATAGTTTGTCAAACTGATTACTCAAAAAGGACTGTGCTGAAATATCTTTCGCCAGTGTCAGGAAGAATTGTAACAACTGTTTTACCTTTGCCGAGTTTTTTAGCAAGGCGAATTGCAGCAGCTACATTAGAGCCTGACGAAATACCACAAAGAAGACCCTCTTCACGAGCAAGGCGTTTTGAAGTTTCAAGTGCTTCTTCATCGGTAATTACACAAACTTCTTCGTAAATTTCTGTATTAAGGTTTTCAGGGATAAGACCATCGCCAATGCCCATTTGTAAATGAGTACCAATACTACCGCCCGAAAGAATTGCGGCGTGTTCTGGCTCAACCGCCCAAATTTTAATATCGGGATACTGTCGTTTAAGCACTTCGCCAATACCTGAAAGAGTACCGCCAGTGCCAACGCCTGAGCAAAATCCGTGAACTGGACCCTCAACTTGTTCGAGTATTTCAACTGCTGTGTGATATTTATGAACAAGTGGGTTGTCAGGATTTTCGAACTGTTGTGGAATGTAAACATTTGGGTCTTCTCTGCCCATTTTAAGAGCAGTTTGAAGGCAGCCCTCAATGCATTTACCAATATCGCCGTCATCATGAATTAAAATAACCTCGGCACCATACTGTTTTACGAGTTTTCTTCTCTCTTCACTAACTGAGTCAGGCATAATAATTTTAACTTTATATCCTTTAACAGCCCCAACTAAAGCTATACCAATTCCTTGGTTGCCACTTGTTGGCTCAACTATAATTGAGTCTTTATTAAGCTTGCCTTTTTTCTCTGCCTCTTTAATCATATTGTAGGCAACTCTTGTTTTAATGCTACCGCCGATGTTAACTCCCTCGTATTTTACAAGGATTTGAGCACTGTCTTCATCAGTGAGTTTGTTAAGTCTAATCATCGGTGTTCTGCCGATAGCATCAAGCACGTTATTGTAAATCAAAACTGTGTCCCCCGTTTATCTATATAAATATGTTTTAATTTCGTTTGGTTTAATTACACCCTTTTCGGTAATAAATGCAGTAATAAGTGAATTATCTGTAACATCGAAAGCTGGGTTAATTGATTTTGCCGAAACTGGTGTCATTCGATTTTTGTACCACATCTCTGAAATTTCATTTTCAGGTCTCTCTTCGATTTTTATGCTTTCGCCCGTTTTTGTTGCACCATCAAAGGTAGAAAAAGGTGCGCAAACATAAAAAGGAACATTATAGTACTTCGCAAGAATTGCAACTGCTGAAGTGCCGATTTTATTAGCGGTGTCGCCATTTAAGGCAATTCGGTCAGCACCAACTAAAACGGCATCTACAAGTTTATTTTTCATAACGAAAGATGCCATATTATCACAAATTACTGTTGTGTCAATATTTTGTTCGCAAAGCTCAAAGGCTGTAAGCCGAGCCCCTTGAAGAAGTGGCCTTGTTTCATCAGCAAAAACTTTTATATTATGCCCCTGCTCTTTTGCAATATAAATTGGGGCAAGTGCAGTTCCATAGCGAACAGTTGCGAGCCTGCCTGCATTGCAATGAGTTAAAACACTATTTTTATCTTTCAAAATGTTTGCACCATATTCGCCAATTTTTCTGCAAACTGCAACATCGTCATCAATAAGTTTTAGTGCTAAATTTTTAAGGTTTTCTTTAATTTTTAAGGGTTCTGAATTTTTACCCTCATTATACATTTTATGTAATGCCCAACAAAGATTTACTGCTGTTGGTCTGCATTTTTCAAAATCGGTGCAAATTCTTTCTAATTCATTTAATAAAATTTTACTGTCATTAGTTTCTATTTTATTGATTAAAACAGCTACACAAATGCCAGCAAAAACACCAATTGCAGGTGCTCCCCTAACCTTTAAGGTTTTGACAGCTTCGTACATTTCTTGGTAGTTGTCAGTAAAAACTTCTTTATATTCTAATGGAAGCAGTGTTTGGTCAATAAACACCGCTAAATTTTTTTCGGTATCAAAGCCAACTGTTGCACCGTCTAAAAAGCTCATTACATTTCTCCTACAATATTAGAAACGAGTGTTTGCAAAACAGAAGCCATTTTATTGCCAATTTCAATAACTTCCTCTTCGGTAAGTCGCTCTCTTGTCATACCAGCAGCCTTATTAGCAACAAGTGAAAAGCCGAGAACTTCCATTTTACAATGGTTTGCGGCAATTACTTCCATTACAGTTGACATACCAACTGTGTCAGCACCAAGTGTTCTAAAAGCACGAATTTCAGCAGGAGTTTCGTAAGATGGGCCAGAAAGTCCCATATAAACACCTTCACGAAGCTCTAAATTCATTTCATTTGCACATTTTTTAGCTTTTTCACGAAATGCCGGTGCATAAGCAAAAGACATATCAGGGAAGCGAACACCAAACTGCGCATCATTTTTACCTACAAGTGGGTTAATTCCCGTAAGGTTAATATGGTCAGTAATAAGCATAATATCGCCAACATTAAAGTTTTCGTTTATACCACCTGCGGCATTAGTAACAATAAGCTTTTTTACACCTAAAAGGTGCATAACTCGAACTGGCATTATTACTTCTTTAGGACTATAACCTTCGTAATAATGCACTCTGCCCTGCATACAAACAACCTTTTTGCCATTTAATGTGCCAAAAACAAATCGACCAACATGGCCAGGGGCTGTTGAAACAGGGAAAGACGGAATATCAGCATAATTTACATAAATTGGGTTTTCGACTTTGTCGCAAAGTCCACCAAGACCGCTACCGCAGATTATACCAATTTCATATTCGCCATCTATTTTTGATTTTACAAATTCTGCCGCTTTATTAACCATTTTGAACCTCTTTTACAACTTCTCTAACGAGTCTGCTAACTTCATAACCCATTTTTTCTACATCAATAGTAGTAAATTCGCCATTTTTATATAGCACTTCGCCCTCAACCATTGTAAGAACAACGTCTGACTTTGAGCCAGAATATACAATATTACTTAAAATGTCAAAATCAGGGTACATATTAGGTTTATTCATATCTAAAACTGTAATGTCAGCCTTAAATCCCTCTTTAATTACACCTGTCGAGAATCTACCCTGAGCCACAGCACCATTTACGGTTGCCATTTTGATAATTTCTTTAGGAGAAACAATATCTGCCTTGCCACTCATTCCCTTTGGTAAAAGTGAAGCTAAATACATTTCACGAAGCATATCAAGTCCATTATTTGAAGCGGCTGAATCAGTACCAATTGCAACATTGATACCTTTTTCTAAAAGTGCGAAAGTATTGCAAACACCGCTACCAAGCTTTAAGTTACTTGCTGGGCAATGAGCAACTGTTACACCTTTTTCAAGGAACAAATCTCTGTCGCTTTCTTCAATATGGACACAATGAGCAAAAACTGTTGGAGAGTCAAGAATACCTGCATCAGCAAAAACTCTTGCCGGAGTTTTGCCATATTTCTTTTTACAGTTTTCGTGCTCTGCCGCAGTTTCTGACAAGTGGATATGATTAACAAGTCCCTTGCCCTTAGTGTATTCCCCAAACTGTTCTATCATTGAAAGGGTATTAGTATATTCAGCGTGAAGGCACATATCAATTTTAATTTTACCATTTTCTGTATTATGGTATTTCTCCACTGCCTCTACCGCTTCCATTACTCTTTCATCTTTAAGAAAATCAATATCGTCAGAGAAAGACACTATTGAACGGCTAAAGTTAGTTTTAGCGTGAGAGTCTTTAACTGCTCTCATTACTCCGTCTTGGAAGAAATACATATCGGAAAATGAAGTAGTACCGCTTGAAAGCATTTCGGCAATTGAAAGCATTGTGCCAAAATATGCTCTGTCAGGATTTAATCGGTCTTCAAAAGGAAAAACTTTTTCATTAAGCCACCTATCAAGTGGTAAATTCTCAGCATAGCCACGAAGAAGAGTCATCGGCGAGTGGGTATGTGCATTCACAAAACCTGGTAAAAGCACTTTTTTGTCGCCGTTATACTTTTCGCCAAAATCTTCTTTTGGTGCTTCTTTGCTAATATAGGCTATTTTATCCCCCAAAGTGCCAACATACATATTCTCTTCTACTTCAAAGTTTTCATTTACGATTGTAATTCTTTCAAATAACATAACTTTACCTTATTCTTCAATAGTAATTGTTTCGATAATAACATCCATTTGTGGTTTATTATTAAAGTAGTCAGTAGGAACTTTGGCAATATCTTCAACTGTTTCCATACCTTCAAAAACTTGACCGAAAACTGTGTGATGATAATCAAGCCAAGGAGTACCGCCCAAATTTCCGTAAGCTTCACTGCACTCTGTTGGGGAAT
>JAZUGZ010000306.1:0-5641 GCA_045641425.1 Candidatus Fimenecus sp. | reverse complement strand
TCTAACCAACTGAGCTACTGGTCCTTTTCAGTTGCTCAAATATTATATAAATAAATCGGCAAAAAGTCAATAGTATTTTGTCGAGTGTTTCGCACTCAAAAACAAAAGCACCCAAATTGGGTGCTTTTAATTTTAGTTTTTTATCAACGAATTAGTCTTCGCAATCGTCACAATCGCAATCGCAGTCAACGTCGAATTCAAGTACTGTGCCGCAATTTGGGCATTCAGCTTCGCCTTCCATGATGATTTCTTCATCAAAGTAAACTGTTTCGCCACATTCTGGGCATTCTACTTCGTACATTTCGTCGTCGCAGCAGCAATCGCAGTCGTCATCGTCACAATCGCAGCAATCGTCACATTCGTCATAGAAGATTTCTTCAAGCTCTGCAAGGTCTTCGTCAACCTCGTCAAGCTGTTCTGTAACAAGACCCATTTCATCGTCAAGGTCTGAAACTGTAAGTGCAAGGTCTTCTAAAACGTCAAGGATTTCGTTTAATACTTTTGATTCTTTTGTTTCACCAAAGTCCATGCCTTCAACAAGGCCCTTAAGGTGAGCAACTTTCTCTGTAATAGTCATTATAATAATTCTCCTTATGCTCTGCCTAAATATTCGCCTGTACGAGTGTCAATCTGAATCATTTCGCCCTCTTCAATGAAGAGTGGAACTTTTACTTCAGCACCTGTTTCAAGTGTAGCTGGCTTAAGAGCGTTAGTAGCTGTGTTGCCTGCAAAACCAGGGTCAGTCTGTGTAACCTGAAGGTCAACAAATGTTGGTGGCTCAAGGCCGAAAACCTTACCCTTGTAAGAAAGGATTTTGCAAACCATATTTTCCTTTACGAACTTGAATGAATCTGGAAGGTCAGCCTCTGCAATAGGAGTCATCTCGTAAGTTTCATTGTCCATAAAGTAGTAGAGGTCGCCATCTGAGTAAGAATATTCCATATCCTTTCTCTCGATGAATGCTGTTGGAAATTTTGCTGTTGGGTTGTAGCTCTTCTCAACAACTGCACCTGTAATTACATTTTTAGTTTTTGTTCTAACGAAAGCAGCGCCTTTACCAGGTTTAACATGGTGGAATTCAACAACCTGAAGAACCTGTCCGTCTTCTTCAAATGTTACGCCGTTTCTAAAATCGCCTGCTGAAATCATTGGAATATACCTCCGTTTTAATCTTAATCGTATTTATTTTACAATAAAATGCCGTACATTTCAAGTCTTTTCTTAAAATCACGGAATAATTATATAACTTTCTGCTCCAAATGAAGCAAGTTCCGAATAAAAGTTGTCGTTTTCTACGTTTTCATGCACCGTTGGAACAACTCTTAAGGTTGTAAAATTGTTTTTGGCACGGTCATTAAGAACAGTCCAAAGGTTGCCAACGTGCTTGGCGTATTCATCCACCACCGGAATTTCTGGTGAACAAGCAGCAGCGGCCGAGTCAAATAAAGTGCCACCCCATTTTTCGCTGTCGCCATCAATTCCGTCAAATGAAAATCCAACAATAACGGGTACATCCCCTGCACCTTTGGTTGCATCTTCAAGAAATTCCAAAAGAACGAAATTTCGTGAAAGAGTTGTATCATCTTCAGTAAAAATTGGCTTGCTCGTCTTTGAAACAGGGAATTCAACGCTTTGTAAATAAATACAGTCAGCACCAAATCGACTAACCTCGCCAATAATTGATGTTAAATATTTTGTAGCTCTTGAGTCAGTTGGATTTAGCCAAACTCTGCCGTCAAGCACAGCCGAGTTATCAAACCAAGGCTTTGTTCGGTCTTCATCAGCAAAAACGTATGCACCAGTTCTTTGCGGAGCGACCGAGTCACAGAAGCAATAAACCCTTGCCACTACTGTAAAGCCTTGAGCCTTAATTTTATCAATAATTTCCTTGGAAATAACTTCTTTTTCGGTTTCAAGTGACGGCACCTTCACGGCAGATGGGAACAAAACATCGCCATCTTTATCCTTAAAGTCAAGCATAATAGCATTAAAGCCATTTTCTTTAGCATTTTTAAGCTTTGCGTCTAAGTCTTTCTCATCGCCAATTACACTGTTGTCAATAAATATTGCTTTAATTGCACCAATGTTGTCGGCTGAAACAGCAGTATTCGCAGTAGTTTTGTCTGTTTCATCAGGAATTGGCTTTTTTGAAAGCTCAAGGCAAAATAAATATGCAGTTAAAATTGCAACAAAAAGCACGAAAGCGAACACCGTCAACAAAATTTTGTTGCGGAGTTCTTTCTTTTTTCTTCTTTTACTTTCTGCGATGGCGTAAACCGTACCTCTTTGAGATGGAAACTTTTTAGAGAACGGGTAGTAGCCCTTAAGTCTTCTTGTGTTCTTGTTGCTCATTAGTTTAATCCTTTATGAAAGTCCCATAAATGCAAGGGATAAAAGTGCTGTGTAAATAAATAGTGCCGGTGTACCCTTAAAGCTTTTTGGTATGCTTGTGTTAAGGTCAAGTCGTTTAAGGCCTTCGTTAATAAGCAAAACTGCAACCAAAAATGCAAGTCCTGCGCCAAGGCCCGCGCCAATGCTTTGACCAACTGTAAATGCAGAGCGATAGTTAATATATGGCACAGCTAACAAAAGCGTATTAAACGCCGCAATACTAATTCTGCGAATTGTTTTAGGCTGAATTTTGCCATAAATTAAAACTGCCACCATTGTTAAAAGATAAATAGCAATTACAACGCCTGAAAAAACAAGCACGTGCAAAATTTCAGATGATTCGTGGAATTTTGGAATAAGCTCTAAAAGTGCGCAAACCGCTGAAACAGTGACTGAAAAATATGTCATAAAAAGTGTAAGTGGAATAAGCTTTCTTGGCTTTGCACTCATTCGTACAGCTTCACTAACACCATAGCCACCGGTAAAAATTAAATTCTGAACAAGCGAAACATAAAGTGACGCTGCAATAAGTTCAAATATTACTCTCATTCTGCGTCCTCACCTTCGCTATTATTTTCATTTTCTTTTGCCTTGTAATTTTCAAGGTCAGAAAGCATATCAGAGAAGTCGTCAAGATATGTACGCTCATGTGTTTCAGGGATTTTCCTTTCGCGTACTGGTTCTTTGGTTTCTTCTTTCGACTTTTTCTCTTTCTTCGGTTTCTTTTCTTTAACCTTTTTCTCTTTCTTTTCTTTTTTAGGCTTGTCTCTCTTTGGCTTGTCCATATGTACTTTAGGCTCTTTTGTAACCACTTGTTCTTTTTCTGTGATTTCAGTAGCCTCTTCGTCGTCATACGGGTTAAAGTCATCATTCATAAGCTCACGAAGGGAGCCTTGAAGTGACTGTCTAACCTCAGACAAATCAAATGCTTTGTCAGGCGAAGCATTAGGATATTTTTTGTAAATATGACTTTTAAGACAAGCAGCTGCAAATCCAAGAATTAAAAGCCCGCCAAATGGCATAAGCATTACAGGGAATTTAACAGGCAACTTTAAGTCAATGTCGGCAATTGTGCCATAGCCTAAAAATTCTCTTAAAAATCCAGTAATTACTGTAACTGCGCCATAGCTAACTGAAACTGAAAGAGCATCTAAAAGGCTGTCATTAACACTTCTTTTAACGGCAACTCTTTCACAGTGAAGTGCTAAAAGTGAGTTAACCGCCATAAGTGGTAAAAATACACCAAGGTCAAGCGAGAGTGACGGCACAAATCTATTTACTAAATACATAATCGGCAAAACAATTGCCGTTCCAACTACAAAATAAATTGCAACGCGTAAATATCTTTTAGTTTTCTTCAAAAATCTTGAAGCAAGTGCCTCACAAACAATTAACTCAATTGCTGTAACAACAGCTAAAAATGCCGCAGATTTAAGTGTTGTTGCAATTGCCACAACAGGGCAAAGCCCAACCGCTTCTAAAAGGAGTGGGTTACGAATAATCGCACTATTTCTTACCTTATAAAAGGTTTTCATTCTATTAGTCATTGCCGTCACCTCCGTTTAAGTCAGGTGAAGCCTCAGATTCATCTTGCGAAAGAATTTCCTCTTCAGAAATGTCAGGAATTGCATTAAGTATTTCTTCAGGAACAATTGTTTCTGGCTCTGAAATCTCTTCATAAGGGATTGTATCTTCAATCTTCTTTTTTTCAAATCGTGTAAGCGGTAATTCATCAAAAAGACTTGCTGTACCATTCATAATAAGTATGCCAAAAATTACCGAGTCCTCAAATTTGCCAAAATATCTAAACGCCATACAAACAATACCTGAAACAAAGCCCCAAAGAAGCGCTGAAACAGTTCTTGTCGGCCTAACTGATGGATAAGACATAAAGAACACAGCAGAGAAAAGTAAAAATCCACCGCACATTTCCATTGCAATTGAAGTTAATGCACCAGTGCTAACTCTTGGAAATACAAGTGCAAAAATTGCAGATGACACTAAAAACATAAGTGACGGAAGCACATTTTTAGGGTAACGAATTAAAAGAAAAACAAGCGCACCCAAAAGCACAATTACAAAGCCAGTACCCATAGCCGATGGCATTTGTCCAGTAAGCATTTCAAATGCTGTTGCGCTGTTAATTCTAACCGCAGTGCCAGCCGACAAAAGTGATGTGAGCGATGAACCCACTGCGCCTTCAATAACATTTGGATAATCAAAAACCTTGTCATTAAAGCAAATAATACTAAATGCCAATGATGCAGCGGCAGGAACAAATGGCGAGTTTTTAGCTGTGCCAAATGGTAACATACACACAATTACTGCAAAAACAGATGCAAAAAACGGAACATAATATGGCACCGTTGAAGGAAGCAAAAGTGCAATCATAAGCCCGGTTACAACACCTGAAAAGTCGCCACCAGGGTATTCGCTTTTATAAAGTTTTTCGCAAATCTTCTTTGTAACCCAAGTTGTAGCAACAGAAATAATTACAACATATAACGCCCTTGCGCCATAGCTATAAATTGCAGTAAAAACTAATGCCAAAAGCACACAAAGGTAGCTTAGCATAATTTTTCTTGTTTCTGTAAATTCCTTAGGTTTTTGGATTTTACCAAAATCAGCCAATACTCTTACTCCTTAAAATTAGTCTGTGAAAGCGTCATTTGCTTTCTTCTTGAATTCGTCCATAGTTTTCTTTCGGTCTTCAGCTCCAAAAAGAGCGCTACCTGAAACAAACACATTAGCACCAGCCGCAGCTGCCACACTAATTGTATCTTTATTTATTCCACCGTCAACCTCAATGTCAACGTCTAAATTTCTCTTTTTAATTTCATCACGAATTAGTCTTACCTTTGGCATGGTGTTTTCCATAAAGCTTTGACCGCCAAAGCCCGGCTCAACAGTCATAACAAGAATCATTGAAACCTTGTCAAGATATGGTAAAACATCCTGGGCAGGTGTTTTTGGCTTAATTGCAAGTGCCGCTTTAACACCATTCTTTTTAATCTTGTCAATTGTTTCGGCTACATCAGAGTCAGACTCAGTGTGGAAGCAAATAATGTCTGCCCCTGCCTTGCAAAAATCGTCAACATATTTTGCCGGCTCGCTAATCATAAGATGAACGTCAAATGGAACAGAAGTATATTTTTTAATGCACTTGCAAACAGGTGCGCCAAGTGTAATGTTTGGAACAAAGTGACCGTCCATTACATCAATGTGGATAAGCTGTGCACCGCAGTCCTCC
>JAZUGZ010000305.1:0-9599 GCA_045641425.1 Candidatus Fimenecus sp. | reverse complement strand
CTTGTTACTGATAGCTTTGAAATTGTTGAATCAAATGAAGTACCAACTGTTGATTCTGAAGAAGAGGGAGTTAGCGCTGCTGGCGTTTTAAGAATTCTTTCAAGAAAAATGACTGAGTATCAGGGTAAGTACGACGCTATTGGTATTAGTACTGCTGGTCAGGTTGATTTTGAAAGAGGATATATTGTTCACGGTACTGACAATATCCCTGGTTTTTCTGATACCGATATGAGAGGAATTTTCGAGGATAAATTTGGCGTTCCAGTTGCAGTTGATAATGATGTTAACTGTGCCGGCCTTGGCGAAGCACATTTTGGTGCTGGTAAAGGTTCAAACTACTTTATTTGCTTAACTTACGGCACTGGCGTTGGCGGTGCAATTTACCTTAATGGCGACATTTTCCGTGGCGACAAGTCAGCGGCAGGCGAATTTGGTCATATGCTCACTCACGCAGGTGGCAAAGAATGTACTTGCGGTAGAAAGGGTTGCTATGAAGCTTATGCTTCTTGCCGTGCTCTTACAGACTATGTTTCAGAGCATTTTGGCAGATATATGTCTGGTCGTGAAATCTTTAAGCCTGAAAACCTTGAAGACCCATTCATCAAAGAAGCTCTTGACAATTGGGAAGATGAAATTGTTAATGGTCTTGTTTCACTCAGCTACATTTTCAATCCACCGCTTATTGTTCTCGGTGGTGGCATTATGTCAGAAAAGCTTTTAGAAGACCATATTCGTGAAAAGCTTATCTCACGAGTTGGTGTTAACTACCAAGGCGTTCGCATTGAAAAAGCACAGCTTAGAAATAAAGCTGGCATGTTAGGCGCAGCATATATTGCAAAGCAAAGACTTGACTCTTTAAGATAAATTTAATTTAGTAGGTTTTGTTTATGTTTTCTTTTAGTAAATTCCCAAAAGCAAAATATTACACAATACCACAAATAGATTTAAGTAAAAAAACCGAGGGCATTGACTCTCGGTTTGATTATTTATATGAAAATGTTGTGGTAGATAATAGCAAAGGTTACCTAGGCCACCCCGACAGTATTCTTTTACATAATGGAACTATCCTTACATTTTACCCAGAAGGTCACGGTAAGGGCAAAATTATATCTAAAAAAAGTACTAATAGCGGTTTGTCTTATAGTGACGGGATTGAAAAAGCACCGACTTCTTGGGAAGCTTCCCTTGAAACTCCAACTGTATTTAGATTAGAGTTTTGTGACGGTAGCGAAAAGCTAATTTTAATTTCGGGTAACCCAAAGTGGCCTAATACTAAAACCCCACTTGGATTTAATTGCAGTATTTCTAATGATGATGGCGAAACTTGGTCGGAGTTTGAGCGTTTTTACGATAAAGATAGCTCTTTCCCAGTTTGCCCAATTGTTTCAATGGCAAGTCTTATAAGACTTAAAGAAAATGGCGAATTTGTCGATAAATGGATGGCCATTTTCCACGATAGAAAATTCATAAACTATAAAACTATTCTTACATTTAATGATGGTAAAATGAATTGGTCAAAGCCAGAACCATATCTTACAAAATACCGAAAAATAGAAAAGCAAGCAGGAGTTTGTGAGGTTTGTGCAATTCGTTCAGATATGGGAAAGGGCGACACAATTTGCCTTATTGCAAGGGCTAATAAAAAGCGTTCAAATTCAGTTCTTTTTGTGTCAACTGATGAAGGCAAAACTTGGTCAAAGCCAAAGTTCTTACCAACTGCGCTTACTGGCGAGCGTCACAAAGCTGTTTATTTACCAGACGGCAGACTTTATATTACTTTCCGTTCTATTATTCTCGATAAAGAAGAAGTCAAGAAAAATCGTCCACTTGGTGGCGAATTAAAGTGGTATTCTGAAGGTCTTGTTGTTTGGGTTGGCACTTTCCAGGATATTATAAATCTTCGTGAAGGTCAGTACCGAATAAAACTTGCTCATACCTATTTGCCAAAACAAACCGAGCCATCAATAGTAGCTAATGCTGATACAGGATACTGCGGTAATGTTGTGCTTCTTGACGGAACAGTTGTGACATCATCTTATGGCATTTTCTTTACAGATGAAAAAGAAAGTGGCACATACAAAACTGACAAGGGTAACCAAAAACGCAAAACCTGTGTTGTTTCAAAAAGAATTAAGGTTAGTGATACTGACGAGCTTCTAAAAAATATTTTCGGCTGATATTTTTTCTTTATCTTTAATATGGCGAACTCGTTCTGCACCAACAGATGCCTTTTCTTCAAGCTTCTCCATATCGTCCTGACGGGCGTATATGGGGAGGCTTTTTATTGTTTGTTCAATTTCGTCAATCTCTCGGTGGTCAATGAGTAGTGAAATAACTTTTTCTTTCTTAGTCCAAACCTTTACCACGTTTTTTGAAAGCTCAATCGCTTTTTCTTGGTCTTTGTCTATTGCTGTTTCTTTTATTTCATCAAGCGTTTTTGCAAGGTCATCACATGTGTTGTCAAGAGAAATATGCCCAGCTGTTGCAAGTGCTATAACAATTAAAAGAGCTATAATAGATATAGTTATTCTGTTCATTTTTTCTCTCTCCTAACTACAACTGTTTTGCCTAATTTATCAATAGTCATAAGCAAAGTGTTCCCTATGTCAACATTTTGCTTTTTTATTATTTTTTGAAGCTTTTCATCTGTCATATTGCAGTCTTCAAAGGCACTTCTTTCAATTTGACCATCTGTAATAACAACACAAGGTATTCCACTATCTTCCGGCTTTAGCTTAGCGTCCTTTTTAGTTACAGTTTCATATTCAGGCTTTAGCATTACACTCATTTTTCCATTAGTTTCAATAATGGCATAAGACACTAAAGAAATATCAAAAACATCTTTTTGCCTTAGTGACTCTAAAACATCGTCAATAGTAAGTCTTAACTTTTTCATTTCGCTTTGTTCAAGCTTACCGTCACGAATAATTATAATAGGGTGCCCTTGAATTAAAAATCTAAATTTAAGACTTTTAATGCTAATGGCAGATGTAATAATTTCAAAACTGACTAAAATTAGCACTGGAACAACCGTTGAAATAAGCGGAATGTCTGTGTTTTCCATTGGCATTGCAATAATTTCAGATAAAAGAAGAGTAATTACAAGTTCAGAGGGTTGCAATTCGCCAATTTGCCTTTTTCCCATAATTCTAACAACTAAAATAACAACTAAATATAAAATTACTGTTCTTATAACTGTAACAAACATAAAATCACCATATTTATCTTTTGCCTTAACTTTCTGAATATTACAAAATTTTCAAGATAAAATAATTTCGGTGATATTTATGGAAAATTGGTATGAAAAGCATATAAGCGAAATAACCATTCCCGTTAAGGAAGATGCAGAAAAAGAAGAAATTAAACTATCGCTTTTGGAAAATGTTAAATTTCTAAAATCGAAGCTGGACCCGTCATTTGATGTTAAATATCGAAAGGCACAAATTGATGGTGTTGACTTTTGTTTTATTATGCTTGACGGAATGTGTGACAATGAGCTAATAACCGAACAAATAATGATACCAATATTAAAAGGTGTTTATAAAGATTTAGATGGCGAAAGGGTGCTTGAAAAAGCCGCCGACAGAATTTCAGGTAGCATTGACAAATCGGTTCAGTTTGAATTAAATGTGGCAATTCGTGAAATGCTTTCAGGAAATCTTTTAATGCTTGTTGACGGCTCAAAAAGAGCAATTTTATTTGGCGTACAGGGTTTTCCAAAAAGAAGTATTACAGAGCCAGACTCTGAAACACAAGAACGAGGCTCAAAAGAGGGGTTTTCAGAAAATTTTAAGGATAATGTTGCTTTGGTGCGAAAAAGAATTCGCTCACCACTTCTTAAAACAGAAATAATTGAAGTCGGCACAACAAGTAAAACAAGGGTTTGTCTTTTATATCTTTCAGACCGTGCCAGCGAAAAAACAGTAAAAAAAGTACGCGAAAAGTTAAAGGAAATTACCCTTGACGTGTGCTTAGGCTCAGGCTATATTGAACCATTTTTAGAAGGAGATACACCATCGCTTTTTTCGGGCGTAGGTATAACTGAACGCCCAGATGTGTTAACTGCAAAGCTTTCAGAGGGCAAAATAGGTCTAATAACAGACGGCACTCCCGATGCACTTTTTCTACCGCACATTTTTACAGAGCATTTTCATTCACTTGACGACTACTTAAAAAAGCCGTTTTATGCAATCACAATAAGAAGCTTAAAAGTGCTTGCATTTTTCATTAGCATTTTTTTACCTGGTCTTTATGTTGCAATTTGCACATTTCATCAAGAAGTAATCCCCGAAACAATGATATTTGACATTTGCCTGCAAGAAAGCTTTGTGCCACTTCCAATAATGGCCGAGGCATTGATGATGCATGTTGTATTTGAAATTGTTAGAGAAGCAGGACTTAGAATGCCACGAAGTGTTGGTAATGCTGTTTCAATTGTAGGCGCACTTGTAATTGGAGATGCCGCAGTAAATGCAGGTCTTGTTGCAGCACCTACGTTAATAATTTTAGGCCTTACCGCTGTAAGCTCATTTGTAATTCCAGCGCTTTATGATATTTCGTCGGTCTTGCGTTTTGTTTTAATTATTGTAGGTGGCGTTTCAGGCTTTTACGGAATAATGATAGCGTTTTCGGTAGTTCTAATAAATATGGCAAGCATTTCGCCCTATGATGTTCCGTTTACTTCTCCACTTGCGCCAACTAAAACGGGTGCTTTTAGAGATTTAATTTTGCGTGAGAACTGGACAAAACTTGGCACAAAAAGACTTCAAACAGATAGGCTTGATAAATAATGAACTTCAAAATTTCTTCATTTCAGTTTTATACAGTACTTTTTTTAACAAGACTTTTAACCACATTAACTTATATTCCGGCATACACCAAAGATATAAATGTGTCAGATATGATTTTTCAAACATTATTTAGATTTTTGTTTGGTGTAATTATTACGCTTCCAGTGTTTTATCTTAATGAAAAATATGACATTAAAGAAAATGCAAATGGACTATTTTCAAAAATCAAAGCAGTAATTTTGGCTTTTGTGTTTTTCTATTTTTCAGTTTCAACTGTGGCACGACTTGACCTTTTTGCAGGAACAGTTGTCTTTCCTGAAACAGATGTAAAATTCTTTCTCTTTTTTGTAGTTGCGTTTTGTATTTATGGTGCATATTTAGGCCTTGAGCCAATTGCTCGAAGTGCTGTCTTGTCACTTTTGCCGGTTGTCTTGTCACTTGTTTTTATTTCACTTGCTCTTATTAAGAAAATTGATTTCTTGAATTTGTCGCCACTTTTATATAATGGAATTAGGCCAATTCTTAAAACATCTGCAAATGCTGTTGGCAGAACGGTGGAATATGCGGTAATTGCAGTGAGTTTGCCGTTTGTTACAGGTAACAGTAAAAAAGGCTTTTTTATTTGGATGGCAGTTCAAACATTTGTTACGGCTGGAATTTTCTTTTTAGAAGCAACTGTGCTTGGCACATTTTCACAAATGCAACTATTTCCAGTTTATACGCTCGCTTCAATGGCTGAATTTTCATTCTTTCGAGGTCTTGAATCTATTATTACTGGTGTTTGGGTAATTTGTGCATTCCTAAAAAATTCATTGTTACTTTACTTGCAAACAAAGGTAATTACAGATGCATTTAACACTAAAAAACTGCCAACACTTTTCTTCTTTGGAATTTGTTTGGCAGTAACATGTATGTATATTTCAGGTAGCGTTGAAAGATTTAGTCTTGTAGATTCTTCATCTGCAAAGCTTATTCTTATTTTGGCTTCTGTGCCAGGGTTAGCATTGTTTGAATTATTAAAAAGGAGGAAAAATAAATGCGTAAATTAGCAATTGCTCTTGCGACACTTATTTGTGTTTTTTCCTTTTTTAATAGTGATGTACTTGGCGAAGACATTACCAAACGCACAGTTGTTCAGGGTGTGGGTGTAGATATAAATGATAACGGAAATTATATCGTAACTCTTGAAACAATAAACACAGAGAATTACTCGAATTCTGAAGGGGCGGCAAGCCCAGTAATGAATGTTAATTCATTTGAAGGTAAAACAGTTTATTCGGCAATTAAAAGTGCATATTCTTCATTTGGCAAGTTGCCGTTATTGTCACAAAACAGAGTGATTATAATAGGCGAAAGTCTTGCAAAGGAGGGTGTAATTTCAGCACTGGACTTTTTTATTCGTGATGCAGAAAATTACCCGTCAGTACTTGTGGCAACAGTTAAAATGAGTGCAAAGGATTTTTTCGGAAAAGCCAGTACTGACTCGTCAGTTGTTTCAAGAGATGTTGAAAATATAATTTTAACAGCAAATGACGATTTAACAGTTTCTTCAATTACCCTTTGCGAGCTTGTGAATAGATATAAGGATATTACATCGTCATTTTATATGCCTATTCTTGATGTTCAAAAAGACGACAGTAAGCCTATTGTTGTTTCAAAGGGAACAGCCATTTTTAAGAAAGGCAAATATGTTTCTTCGCTTAATGAATCTGAAACTGCTACTTTGAACTTTCTTTGTAACAACGCTAAAAATGGTGCATTAGACCTAAATGTTGATGGCAATTCGGTTGCATTAAGCGTAATTGAAAGCAGTACTGTAAGAACAGTTAATTGGAGTGGAGATAATCCCGTATTTAATATTAAAATTAAAGTTAAGGCAGATATTGCAGAGATGAGTAATGGCACCAATACTACTATTTCATCTAAAACTATGGAACAAATAACTAAAAGTGCAGAAGAGAAGATTAAAGAAAACACTGAAAAGCTTTACAGTGAGCTAATAAATGATTATGAAACAGATGCTATTGGAATTTCAAGGCTCGCTTATATTCGCTTTCCTAAAAAATTCAAAAAGGCAAACGAAAACGCCAATGAAATATTGGCAAATAGCCAAGTAAACATTGGGGTGGAGTTTAATATTAGACGTGTCGGTCAGGATTATTCAGCCTGATTTTCTTCCTTTACAATTTCTTGAAGCTGTTCAAATGTCATAGGCTTGCCAAATAAATAACCTTGTACCATATCACATTCAAAATCATGTAAATAGTGGAATTGCTCTTCAGTTTCAACACCTTCGGCAATAATTTGAATTTTAAGGCGTTTTGCCATAGTAATAACGCATTCAATAATTGACTTGCCTCGTGGGTCGTCATAATCATCAATAAATGTTTTGTCAAGCTTCAAAATGTCAATAGGCATTGACTTTAATAGCATAAGTGAGGAATAACCTGTGCCAAAGTCGTCCATAAGAATCTTAAATCCATTTTTGCGAAGCTGACGAAGAAGTTTAATAAACATTCGCTTGCTTTTGAAAAGAGTTGTTTCAGTAATTTCAAGCTGAATGTGATTTATATCTGCACCGGCATTGTCAACCTTTGCAAGACACCTTTCAACAAAGTGGTCTTTTTGTAGCGAATACTGTGAAAGGTTAATTGAAAAATCAATAGGGGGAAGACCTAAACTTTTCCATTCTGCCTGGCGTTTGCAAACCTCTTCGAACATAAATCGGTCAAGTGGCTGAATAAGTCCGCGCTCTTCAGCAAGGGTAACAAATTCGTCTGGTGGTACAAATGAACCGTTTGCTCTTCTCCAACGAACTAAGGCTTCAGCACCGCAAACCTTTTGAGTAAATGTATCAAATTGCGGTTGGAAAATAACATCCAAAGACCTGTTTTCAATTGCTAAATCAAGCTCATCTTCAAGTGCTTTCTTTTCACTTAAAGATTTTATAAGTGAGTCGTCATAAAATGCAAATGACTCTTCATGATTACCTTTTACAAGGGACTTGGCCATAACAGCTTTTGTTTGGAGCCTTTGAAGATTGGTTTCGCCTTTTTCAATAAGGTAAACACCTATGCTTGGAGTTAAGATGTAGTCCATTGTAGTATTGTCGTAATACTTATGACACCTTTGTGCAAATTCTTCTATTCTGCTTTCAATTTCAGCTTTGTCTTTGTAATGCATAAGAACAGCAAATCTGTCAGCGGCAATACGACAAACAAATTCGTTCTCGCCTAAAAGCTCTTCCCAAAGTGAATAGATATAACGAAGTGTTTTGTTGCCGTGGTCGTAACCATAGTAGTCATTAACAAGCTTGAAACGGTCAATATCCATAACTATATATGCAAGTGGGTCTGAACTTTTCAAAAGCTGTTTCTTAGTGTCAATACAGAATTTAGCGTATGACGAACCGCCCGTTAAGCTGTCTGTATAAAGCATTTGGTCAATTTCTTTTTTCTTTGAGTTTTCCTCTGTCACAATGTAAAGTGCAAAAAGAATAAACACAACAATAAGGAAAAAGCACATAAGAACTAAATAAACAAGAACCGTATTACGCGAAGAGTTAACGGCCGATTGAGGAATATAGCTCAAAATGTACCAGTCTTCAAAATCCATTGGAGCATAGCAAACATAGTAATCTTTATCCTTATAAATGTTTTCTGCTTTAATAACGCCAGAACGATTTTTGGAAATATCATCGGTTAATTTATTATAAATATCATCGCTGTCTTTACTGTAATTAGCTAAAGTGCTAAATATGTTTTCAATGCTTTTTTCATCTTCTTCACTATAAAAAGGTGATAAAATAATTTTTCCGTCCTTGCTTATAATAACGAATTGTTCTTCGCCACCAAAAGAACTTGTTCTAAGAAATTCATTGATGTTTTCGGTGTGGTAAGAAAGGAAGAAAATGCCTATGAGTTCTCCATCCTTGAACACAGGCATTTGCATCATAAATGTGTCAGTGTTATCAAGGGTTTGTTCAGGCTTAAGACGCTTGACAGTAACACCTTTAGCGTCAGCACCATATTGCAAATAGTTGTTTTCTGGAAGTGTTGTGTAAACGCCCTTGCCATCTTCAACATTTTTGTAGTAACATTCGCCGTTAAGATAAGCAAATCCATAACGAGTTAAAGCGTTAGTAATATCAATTTTGCCTATTGAGTCAACTGCCGCCTTTGGGTCAGCCTTTGCAGCAGATGTGTCAATGTTACGAGCAAGCTCTGATGTTAAATTGTATTGGTTTGAAAACTGAAAACCAACAAGGTCAGCATTTTTAGTAGATGCTTCAGCAAGCGTGTTTTCGGTTACCTTGTCAAGCTCTTGAGTTAAAAACAGTGGGAAAAATATAAGAACAGCGGCAGCAAGTAAGCACAGCAAAGAAAGCATAATAAACTTGCTGAATAGTCGTTTCTTTTCCATTTTTCCACCGCCTTTCAAATAAAATTTAGATTAATAGAGTTCGCCGTTTTTAATGTTAAAGCAAAGTCTGCCAGTGTTTTCTTTGTCTTTATACTCAATTTCAATTGTGTCACTTGTTACGAACTCTGCTGAAGTAATTTCAGGTCTTTCATCATTAAATACGTGAAGAAGAGTTTGCATTTTTTCATTGTCATAGTCGCCAACATTGTCAGAAGTGAAAAGAAGAGAACCAAACATGTGGTTAACGAGTGCCACAATCTTTCTTTGCTCAACTGGCATTTTCATATTGTTGTCACGAAGTAAAAATACATCAGGGTCGTTAAGGAATGCTCTACCGTCAAGGCCTCTACGGAAGATTGTATTACCAAGAGTTGA
Source organism: Candidatus Fimenecus sp. (assembly GCA_045641425.1). Taxonomy (GTDB): domain Bacteria; phylum Bacillota; class Clostridia; order Oscillospirales; family Acutalibacteraceae; genus Fimenecus. The sequence goes on along the minus strand of JAZUGZ010000305.1, from coordinate 12 downwards.
CCTTGTTGAAAC
>JAZUGZ010000304.1:0-6696 GCA_045641425.1 Candidatus Fimenecus sp. | reverse complement strand
TTCCTTTGCAGACTCATAAGCTGCTTCATAGTCTTTAGCCATAATAAGTGCAAGAGTTTTCTGCATTGAAAGCATTGCACCCGATGAAGCAATAAGGTCTGTGCTGTTATGAACATAAGAAAGATTTTCAAGACCTGTAATGCAAATATCTTTTGCGGCGGTGTAGTTTTTATCTTTATAACGGCTCAACATTGAGCGAAGCATATATTGCTCTGCACCCTCGGTATTGCTTTCACTAATCTTCTTAATCAATGGCTCAGCCTTGTCATAATCGCCATGGCCAATATAGGTTTGAGCTAAAAGTGGAGAAGCAAGCCCTTCAAGGTAGCTTGACGCTTTAACAGCCATTTCAAGATATTTTTTAGTGTCTTTTTCATTGTTTGCTGTAACAGCAACTGAATATTGGTAAAGTCTTACCCAGCCTTCGTCATAGGTGTAAACAGTTTCTTCGCCAGTTGGCTTAAATTCGTCTTCTGTTTCGTCGTGAAGCTCAGTGTCAGTAACATAAAGCTTTTTGCCAACAAGTGAGTCTAAAAGCTTAATAATCTTGTCATAATCTTTAGTAATATTTTCAGTGCTGTATTCGCCTAAATGCTCTTGAATCATAGTAGCGCTTGCATTCATTTTGCGAATTGAAGTGAAAATTTCATCAATTTCTTTGTCTTTAATATTTTTTGTACCGTAATCACTTTCAATATCTGCAAGCACATCAGACATTTGTAAAAGCTTGTATTCAGTAATAATTTTGTTCTTGTTCAAATGAGTGAACGAAAGAATCATATTATTTTCATCAATATAAGCCTGTGCTTCGTCGTAATAAGCCTGTGCTGAATGAAGCTTGTTTTGTTTAAGTGCTTTGTCGGCTTTATAGGTGTTAGAAAAAACAGGCGTAATTTCAACAAAAGTAATAATTGAAAGAACTGTAAAAGCAATTGCCGCAATATAGACAATAATACCTTTCCAGTCATAAGGGTACTTTTCCATTATTGCTGCACATTCTTCACAAAATGGACTGTGTGGGTCTTTTCTTGTGCCTCTTGGTCTTTCGCCACAGCACTCACAAAGCTCTTCTGGGTCAATTTCTTTTTTCTCGCCCATTGTAGTTTTGTAACCCTCAACCTCATATTCCGGCTGTTCTAAAATTTCTGTGTCTTCGGTTTTTTCAGCCTCTTCCTTGGCTTTGCCAAGCTCTTCACGAAAAATTCGAGCAAGCTCTTCCATTTCGTCATGAACAGAAGTTTCGTTTTCTTCGTTCAATGGTGACTTGTTTTCATTGTCTGCCATTAAAAAACCTCCTAATTATTCGTCTTTACCACAGCATTGTTTATATTTTTTACCGCTACCACATGGGCATGGGTCATTTCTGCCAACTTTTTTACCTTTTCTAACTGGCTGTTTTTTGTCACTACCGTCAGAAGCGCCTGAAGCACCAGTAATTTTAGCAGTTTGCTCTCTCTTTATATCTTCTTCACTCTTAAGGCGGAATGTAAGAAGCATTGTAGCAGTACCCTCACGAATAAGTGCATTCATTTCGTCAAAGTAGTCATAGCTTTCCATTCTAAATGCAACAACTGGGTCTTGCTGACCGTATGAGCGAAGGTAAATACCTCTTTGGAGTTCATCCATAGCGTCAAGGTGGTCCATCCAGTGAACGTCAACATTACGAAGAAGAACCTTGCGTTCAATTTCGTTCATAACCTCTTCGCCATATTCCTTGTATTTATCATCATAAACCTTTAATGCCTTGTCACAGAAATAGTCAATGCACTGTTCGGTTGATGTAAATCTCATTTCACTTTCATCGCAAAGATATTTAAGCTTTGAAATAAGACCTGAAAGGTTCCAATCCTTTATTTCATTTGCAGATGGGCAGAAGAATTCAACTGTTTCAGTAATGTACTTTTCAATCATTGAAAGAATTGTACCGTGAATGTCAGCACCGTCAAGAACTTTGTTTCTTTCGCCATAAATAACTTCTCTTTGCTTGCTCATAACATCGTCAAATTTAAGAACATTACGACGAGCGGCAAAGTTGTTACCTTCAACTCTTCTTTGAGCGCCCTCAATTGTGTTTGTAAACATCTTTGTTTCAAGTGGAAGCTCGCCAGCAGCGCCAAATGTGTCAAGAATATTGAAGAAACGGTCGCCAGCAAAAAGTCTTAAAAGCTCATCTTCCGCTGAAAGATAGAACTTACTTGTACCTGGGTCGCCTTGACGACCAGAACGACCACGAAGCTGGTTGTCAATTCGTCTTGACTCGTGTCTTTCAGTACCAATAATGAAAAGACCGCCTGCTTCTCTAACCTTTTCGGTTTCATCTTTTAATTGCTCTTTATATTTCTTTTCAAGCTCGGTGTAAGTTTTGCGAGCCTCTAAAATATCTTCATTATCTGTTTCTGCAAAGCCGGTTGCCTCAGCAATAAGCTCTTCAGGGTATTGCATACGGCGCATTTCAGCCTTTGCCATAAAGTCTGGGTTACCACCAAGGATAATGTCAGTACCACGACCTGCCATGTTAGTAGCAATAGTAACTGCACCAAATGCACCCGCTTGAGCTACAATTTCAGCTTCTTTTTCGTGGTATTTCGCATTAAGAACCTCGTGCTTAATTCCACGTCTTTTAAGTGCGTTAGAAAGTGCTTCACTCTTTTCAATGTTAACTGTACCAACAAGAACTGGCTGGCCTTTAGCGTTACATTCTAAAATCTGCTCAATAATTGCGTTGAATTTTGCCTTTTCAGTTTTGAAAAGAACATCTGGCTCATCTTTACGAATCATTGGCTTGTTTGTAGGAATTTCAATAACGTCAAGAGTGTAAATTTCTTGGAACTCGCCCTCTTCTGTCATTGCAGTACCAGTCATACCAGAAAGCTTTTTGTAAAGACGGAAGTAGTTTTGGAATGTAATTGTTGCAAGAGTTTTTGATTCTCTTTCAACCTTAACGCCCTCTTTTGCCTCAATTGCCTGATGAAGACCGTCCGAATAACGTCTGCCGTGCATAATACGGCCTGTAAATTCGTCAACAATTAAAACTTGACCATCTTTAACAACATAGTCAACATCTTTTTTCATAACACCAATTGCTTTAATTGCAAGGTCTAAGTGATGTTGATATGTTAAGTTTTCCATATCAGCAAGGTTTTCAAGGTGGAAGAATTCTTCGGCCTTTCTAATACCATTCTTTGTAAGTGAAGCTGTTTTTGCCTTTTCGTCAACAATGTAGTCATCGTCTTCGCCAACAATGTCCTCATAGTTTGTTTTTGCTTCAATTTCTTTAACCTTGCACATTTTAAGTCTTTTTGCAAAGTCATTAGTAATTTTGTAAAGGTCTGTTGACTTGTCGCCCATACCTGAAATAATAAGGGGAGTTCTTGCCTCGTCAATAAGGATTGAGTCAACCTCATCGACAACAGCAAAGTTAAATCCACGCTGAACCCTTTCTTCAGCGTAAATTACCATGTTGTCACGAAGATAGTCAAATCCCATTTCGTTGTTAGTACCATAAGTGATGTCGCAAGCATAAGCGGCACGTCTTTGGTCGCCGTCAAGGTCGTGAACAATAAGACCAACTGTAAGGCCCATAAACTTGTAAAGCTTGCCCATCCACTCTGAGTCACGGCGAGCAAGGTAGTCGTTAACTGTAACAATGTGAACACCTTTACCAGAAAGTGCATTAAGGTAAGCAGGTAAAGTAGCAACAAGTGTTTTACCTTCACCAGTTCTCATTTCAGCAATTCTACCTTGATGAAGAACAATACCACCAATAATTTGCACTGGGAAGTGGCGCATGTTAAGAACACGTGCTGAAGCCTCACGGCATGCAGCAAAAGCCTCTGGCAAAATATCGTCAAGTGTTTCGCCTTTCTCCAGTCTTTCTTTGAATTCAGGAGTCTTTGCCTGAAGCTCTTCATCAGTGAGTTTTTTGTACTCCTCTTCAAGAGCTAAAACCTTTTTCTGAATTGGAATTATTCTCTTAATTTCTCTTGCGGAATAGCTTCCAAAAATTTTACTAAAAAGTGACATTTATTTTTCCTTTCAGCCACAAAAACACCTTGTGGCAGTAGATTTCAAAATATACACAATGATTATAGCACATATTCACACAAAAATCATTAATATTTTGTAAATTATTTTGTAATAATCTGCACAAATTTCCTTGCAAAAGCCCTTAAAATTTGGTATTCTTATATTGTATATATTTACAAATATAATTTGGAGGTACTACTATGACTGATGCAAAGACAATGGCATACATAAATATGTACGCTGTACTCGGCACATTAGAAAACCTTTGCGAACTTGACGACAAAGCAAAAGAGATTATTTCTACTCTTAAAGCTCCTGTTTCTCTCGCATTTGATGTTAAAGACGGCCCTGCTGCTACTTTAACATTTAGCTCAAAGGGTTGCCGCTTGGAAGATGGTGTCAACAATCCTGACATTAAAATTCCAGTTGCTTCTTGCGAAAAATTCAACAAAATTATTGACGGTGAAACAACACCAATCCCAACAAAGGGTCTTACAAAGATTTCATTCCTTCTCAAGACCTTCACAGCTCTTACAGACAGACTCACTGAGCTTATGAGACCTACTGAGGAGGCTTTGAAGGATAGAGATTTCTTTGTTCTTTCAACTCGTCTTACTTTCTACACAATTGCAGTTGCTATTGCACAAATTGCAAACCAAGACGAAATTGGTAAAGCAAGTGCTTCATACACAGTTGATGGCGACATTTCACTTGGCATTAAGGGTTGCGACACAGCTACAATTCGTGTTAAAGACCACCACTTTGTAGCAATTAAAAAAGCTCCTGAAAACCCAAGAGCTATTATGTCATTCGCTGACTATGACTTAGCTTCTGACCTTTTCAATGGTAAGGTTAATGCTCTTGAAGAGCTTTGCCGTGGTACTGTTGAAATTCACGGTATGGCTTCAATGATTGATAATATGAACAGACTTCTCGACAGAGTTGGTCTTTACTTAGCATAAGGAGATTAAAATTATGAGTAAATATCCAGAATTAAATCACGATAAAGGTCGTGAATATTTTGACAGAGCTCTTAAAGTTATCCCTGCTGGTATTTATGGACACTTAGGCCCATCAGAAGGTCTTTGGATTCCAATCCAGAAATGGCCATTCTTCTCAACAAAGGCACAGGGCTCATACTTTTGGGATGTTGATGGTAACAAATACATTGACTTTATGTGTGCTTATGGTCCTAACGTTCTCGGTTACAATGACCCAGACGTTGACGCTGCCGCTAAGGCGCAGCTTGAAAAGGGTAACTGCACAACAGCTCCTTCAACAGTAATGGTTGAGTGTGCTGAAAACCTTGTAAATACAGTTGCTTCTGCTGACTGGGCATTCTTCTGCAAGAATGGTTCAGACACAACAACTCTTGCTGTTATGAGCGCTCGTGCTCATACACATAAGAGAAAAATTATATTCTTAAAGGGTTATTACCACGGCGACTTCCAGTGGGCACAAAAGGTTGACTATCCAGGTATTCTTCCTGAAGATGTTTGCCACAACCTTGTAGCACCTTGGTTTGATATTGACGCTCTTCAAAAGCTTTATGATGATAACGATGGCGACATTGCTGGTCTTATTGCTCAGCCTTATGACCATGGTAACTTCAAAGATAACGAAGTTGCATCTCGTGAGTATTGGCAGTCAGTTCGAAAATGGTGTGACGACCACGGCGTTGTTCTTATTTTTGACGATGTTCGTACTGGTTTCCGTCTTGACCTTCAAGGTTCTGACCATTACTACGGAATTAAAGCAGACCTTATCTGCTTCTGTAAAGCACTTGCAAACGGCTACAATATGTCAGCTCTTTGCGGTGGCGAACACATGAAAGCTACTGTTTCAGGTATGACTTATACTGGCTCTTACTGGATGAGTGCTGTTCCTTTCGCAGCATCAATTGCTTGTATCAATAAGATGAAAGCTCTTGACACACCAACACTCTTCCGTAAGCTCGGTACTCAGGTAACTGAGGGCTTCAAGGCAGCTGCAGCTAATAACGGCTTTGACCTTGTTGTTTCCGGCGAGCCTGCACTCTTCTATTTAAGAATAGCTAATGACGACAGCCTTATGCTTCATCAGGAGTGGATTGCAGAATGCGTTTCAAGAGGTCTTTTCTTAGCATCTCACCACAACCACTTCATTAACGCTTCTCTTACTGAAGATGACATTAAAGTTTCAGTTGATATTGCAGAAGATGCATTCAATGTAGTTCGTAAGAACCACCCTGAACTTTTCTAATTAAATAACTTATGGGGCTTTCCCCATGATATATAGGAGGAAAAATGTATGGCTAATTTATCCAAACAGGAATGGTTAGCACTTGAAGCTAAAGCTTATGACCTTCGTAAACTCACATTACAAACAACAATGTGGGCAGGCTCTGGTCATATTGGTGGCGGTTACAGTGTATTAGACCTTCTTACTGTTCTTTATCACAAGTACCTTAACATTAAGGTTGAAGATCCAAAGTGGGAAGATAGAGACCGTTTCATTTTAAGTAAAGGTCACGCAGGTATTGCTTATGCACCTGTTCTTTGCGACAAGGGCTTTAACGACCCTGAACAGCTTAAAACTTTCAACCTTTCAGGTTCAAAAATGGGTATTCACCTTGACTCAAATAAAGTGGCAGGTGTTGATGCATCAACTGGTTCACTCGGTCACGGTGTT
>JAZUGZ010000303.1:0-2260 GCA_045641425.1 Candidatus Fimenecus sp. | reverse complement strand
ATAATGCAAAGCGTGGGGAGTATTTAGGTTCAACCTGCACTGTTAAATACAGAGCTACTAAAAAAGCACTTAGAGAAAATTCAGAGTTAGATACTGACAAGATTTTAGCAGTATTTGAATTTGGCACACTTGATAAATATTTTTGCACGGACGCAAATGTTTCATTTTATGTAACATTAGAAAAGGACGAATATGATGAGATATTAACAGGCTTGCTTAATACTATTTCATATTCAGACACTTGTTTTATTAAGGTTAAAAAAGATAGCTTAAATGGTCATTCAACTTTGTTTGAAGCATTTGAAAATGCAAAATTTACTGATGATGAAACAGATGAAGAGTCACTAATTTGGGAAAAGAAGGTTACTGATTGGGGACTAATATTTATGCTTTTAGGCCTTTCAATTGGAATGTCTATGAGTCAGGCTATAAACCAAAGCCCATGGGGAATGGGTGTTGGTGCAATGATAGGCTTTGCGATTGGCACAGCTCTTAAATCAAACGAGCAAAATAAACGAAAAGAGTTAAATGAGTGTAGAAAAAACGGCACCGAACCACCTAAAATGAAATAACAAAAAATTAACCGCTTAGAAAAAATCTAAGCGGTATTTTTTATTTATTTTTTGAGTTGTCTTAAAATTTGTGTAATCTTTGGTGGCTTGCCATACATAAGTATTCCCATTTTGTAAATAAGAACGGCAATGTAACCAATGCCAATATTTGATGCTATAAGAATAACAATCGAAATTGCAATTTCAATTGGTGGAACAGTACTCATTGCAATTCGTGCAAACATTGCCATTGGCGAGCAAAACGGAATATATGAAAGAATTTTCATAATAGTTGTGTCAATATTGCCTGAGGTTATGCTTGTTAATGGCACAATAAACGCAACAACCATTACAAATGTAAGTGGAGTTGTAAGTGTGCCGATGTCTTCCATTTTAGATGCAAGTGAGCCAAGCGCACCATAAAGGAATGCATAAATTAAGAATCCAAGAACAAAGAACACAGCGGTGTAAATAATAAGCGAAATTGGCATATCAAAAATTGATGCAACAAGGAAATTGTCTTTCCAATAAGGTGCATTTATTTGGTAGCATACAAAAGCCCACAAAAGAATTAGGAGCATTTGTGAAAGCCCTGCAAAGCCAGTGCCAAGCACTTTACCGAAAATTAAGCTTTCTGGCTTTGCACTTGTAATTAAAAGCTCCATAGCTCTTGAACTTTTTTCTGTTGCAACACTTTGTGCAATCATTTGCCCATAAGCAATTACCGAAATGTAAAGAATAAGTAGAAGAATATAGGTGTAAAGAAAGCTTTGCGACTGGTCTTGACCTACAATTTTATATTCTGGCACGGCAACCGAAGATTGAATTTCGGCAATTTGACTTTCGGTTAAACCAAATTCAGAAAGCTTTTGTTGACGATATTTGAATTGTAAAAGTTCGTTTATTGTTTCAGTTGTAACATCATACATTCCCATATCGTTAACACAATAGGTGTATGTAAGTGCTGAATTGATAACAACATAAGCGTCAACATTGCCATCTTTCAAAAGCTTTTTGGCTTCATTTTCACTTTTACATAGTGTTATGGTGTAAGAGTCCATATTCTTTTTAAGAAATTTGCCTAATTCATTACTGCTGTCATAAATGGCAATGTTTTGTGGAGAATTGTCATCTAAATTTGGTAGCTTGACACCATTCTTAAATCTTGGAGAAAAAAGTGAAACGGTTGTACCAATAAACAGAAGTGCAGTTAAGAAAATAAAGGCTTTACTTCTTAAAATATTCAAAAATTCAAAACGGAAAACTTTTATAAACTGTTTCATACATTGCCCTCCGTGTAGTGAATAAATATTTCTGCGAGAGTAGGTTCTTTAACTGAGATGCCGTCAATATCTGGAATGTTTTCAGCTGCAAATTTCAAAAATTGTGCTTTGTCATCTTCACTTTTAAGAATAACCGTTAAAGTCTCATTAAGAATTGAAGCACTGCTTACAAATGGAAGCGAAGCGTTTTGAATTATTGCAAGTGCATTTTGTGAATTTTCAGTTGCAATTTCAATAACGTTTCTTGCATAGCTTCGCTTAATTTTCTTTATGCTACCTGAAAGAACTGCACGACCGCCATTAAGAATAACAATATCGTCACAAAATTCCTCAATGTAATTCATTTGGTGGCTTGAAAAAAGAACCATTTTACCATCATTTATAAGCTCTTTAACTACATTTTTTAGCATGCCAGCATTAACTGGG
>JAZUGZ010000302.1:0-5628 GCA_045641425.1 Candidatus Fimenecus sp. | reverse complement strand
GTAAAGGCATTTTAACTTTTTGCTTAATTGACTCTGCAAATTCTAATAAAGAAGCCCATATATTTTGAAGAAGCTCGTGCGAAAAATTAGACTTTACAGGTCTGCAAATTGCGGTTACATCTTCAAAACTAAAGAAGTCTTTATAGTCAGGATTTTTAACAATATAACCATTGTCAACCTTTTCAATTATTGGACGTTCAAAGTAAAATGTATCATCTTCAAGCATGGCGTTACCATCAACCTTGTGTATTTCTGCATTTTTGAAGGTAAAGAATAATTCATACGAATTGTATTTTGAAAGGTTTTGAACATGTTTTCCATTTTCTATTTCACTATCACAAAAAAGGCAGTCAAAATCTATATCTGTTATATTAAATTTTTCTTTAATAAATTCCTCTAATGTAGTCATAATACCCCTCCTAAAAGTGAGGAATTATTTTTTATCAGCTAAAACTGGCATCCAAAGTCCGCCTTGAACTGTTCTGTGAGCAAATCCGTGGCGGAAAGCCTTTACTGTATCTGTCCAGTCTGGGAATGGGTAAGGCTCTTTGGTGTCTGCAAGGTAGTTGATAAGTGATTTTGAGAATTTCTTAACACTTTCATCTGTTTTATCAAGAATTGAAGCCCAAAGCATCCAGTCTGTTTTAGCAAGGGAGCTTCTGTGGTCAAGTGGAACACCGTATTCTGTAAGCTTTTCGTTGTATTTTTTGATTTCTGCTTCGTAAAGCTTCTCAGGGAAAAGGTTCCAACCCATAATTTTATCCCATACCATATTGTACTTTAAGCTCCAAGTGTCGCTATCGCCAACTGAGAATGGAAGTGTGCCGTCTTCTAAAACTAATGCATAAAGCTTTTCGGCATAGTCCTTTGCTGTTTTCATATAATCTTCATTTTTATTTAATGCTTTGCAAATTTCGTGGAAGAATGCAATACCTATAACACCCTTAATTGCAAGGTTAATATTTCTCTTGCTGTGGCCTGCAAAGTCGTCTGTGCAAAGCTGATTTTCAAGAATTACACCAGCATCAATAAGGTATTTAGTCCACTTTTCGAGTAAATCAAAGTTCTTTTCTATAACACTTGTGTCCCCAGTGTAGTGGTAGTGAAGGTATGCCATGGCGAGCATATTGCCACACTCTTCAATAGGCATTTGTGTTTTGAATTTTTGATGTGTTTTCTTTTCAAGATAAATCTTTTTTTCTGGTAAAAATGCGTTGCCTCTTGGGTGCCCATAAACCTGACCGTTAGCAATTGGGTACTGACCAATGTCGTGCGGTGCAAAGTCATAACCCCAAGCACTCATTCGAGCAAATTCAAAAATGCCTACCATCATACCCTTAATGAGCTCTGGGTTGTAAAGCAAGAAAAGTGGAATTGCCGGGTAAGAAACATCAACTGTGTTAATGCAACCGTTTGAATGGCACTCTTTTGAGAAGTAAAGGATTTCTCCATCTTTATCACGGAAAATTTTGTGACCTGCTAAAACTTGTCTGTAAGATGCAATAAGAATGTTTTGATAATCTTTGCCAAATTTTTCAGAGTCAGCTAAAATCATATTGTCAATTCGTTTAGCATCTTCTAAAAGAGAGTCGTGATTCTCACGAGCGTACTCAATTGCCTTGAAAATGTCTTCATATTTTTCTTTCCAAAGACCAGGGTACTGTGTGCCGAAATATTCAATAGATTTAATATCATCAAATGCAAAAATAAATGTGCCTTTTAATGATTCATATTCGTTGTGAATACCATATTTACCAGAGCTGTAACCACCTTTGCCACCAGTTAAGTAAACATATCCCCAATCTGCAGATACACCATCACCACTTTCGTGTAATGGCTCTTGCTTCTTGTTACCCATAAACACAACAGAGTAATCTTCAAAATCTTTTGCACCATAAGTTAAATGCCCAAGCTTTTTGTTAAAGCAAAATTCGCCGCCAACTGAAATTCCAATTTCAACTGTGTGCTCTTTGCCATCTAAAATTTCTATTTCATAGTCAATAAAAGACACAGGGAGTGAAAGCTTGTAAACATCATCAATGATAAGTGGAGTCCAAAACTTAACTGTAAGCTTTAACACTTCATTTTCAAATGTGTATGTAGTAATAAGTGGAGTTACATCAACACTTGTTTGCGGGATTATTTCATCTTCATTTTCAGGCTTTCCCATAAAACAGAGATGATAAATATGGTCAAGGTAAATTGTACCAATTAAAGATTTTCTGTGGCCGTGCCAAATTTGAGTATCCTTTGAGTTAAGCGTTTTACCACTTGACCAAATACTCATAAATGGGTCAATGGTAATCAGCGGATAAGACGGTAATTTAATGTTTGCCATAATTTTTCCCCTTATTTTCATTATGAAATTTATTATACAATATATCATATAAATAATCAACAATAAAAAAGCGGAGTGTCGAAACACTCCGCAAAAAATATATTAAATACAGAATTTGAAAATTGCTACGAATTGCAGCACGCTACCTGCTAAAATGAATATATGGAAGACTCCGTGTATGTAATGCTTCTTCCTACCGAGTACATAAAAAATCATACCGAGTGTGTAAGCAATACCACCTGAAAGAAGCCAAATGAAAAACTCCATTCCAAAAGCTTCAACAATTTGCTTAACAGTAAAAATTGCAAGCCAACCTAATATGAAATAACAAGAATACGAAATGCCAGCGTAGGTTTTGAAGTCAATAGCCGTAAAGGTTACACCAATAACAGTAATAACAACTCCAATAGCTGAAATAATAAGAGTAAGCTTTAAGTCATATTCGCGCATTTTTGTGATTAGCACCGGCACATAAGAGCCAACAATTAAGGCGTAAATTGTGCAGTGGTCTAAAACCTGTAAAACTTTTTTGCTTTTTGACGGGCGAACACCGTGGTAAACACTTGACATAGTGTAAAGAAAAATCATTGTTACACCATAAATTATGCCACCAACAAGCCCCCACCAGTTTTTGTGCATAACCGCAAAAACAGAACAAAGAATAAGTGCTACTACACCAAATACACCGCCAGCGATGTGCGTTCCCATATTGAACATATCTTCTTTTCGTGTGTAATTGGGAAGAATTCTGTCATCAAGTTTAATTCTTTTTATTTTCATAAACATACCACCCTTTTGCATTTCCATTATATACCTATTGATTTTGTTTGTCACGTGAATTATATGTTAAATAGTTTTTAACATTTTGTTAAGGCTCATTTACTGTGCTTTTTCTACTTGTAAAGAAAAATTAAATAGTGTATAATAACAAAGTTATATAGAATTTTCTTTCACGGAGGAAGAATATGAGCGATAATAATTCTCTTAATGAGAAGTACGGCAAATATGAGGAAGAAGCTCCTGAATTAGAAGCACAAGAAGCCCCACAAAAGCCGAAAAAAGAAAAGAAAGTAAAAGAAAAAAAGGTTAAAGAGCCAAAGGAAAAGGCACCTAAAGAAAAGAAGCCTAAAAAAGAAAAAGCTCCTAAAGAAAAAAAGGTAAAGGAGCCAAAGCCGCCAAAGGCAGAAAAACCTAAAAAAGAGAAAATCAAAAAAGAAAAACGCGATCTTAAAGCTAAAAAAGACCGTGATGATGTTTTATTGCCAAGTGAAGAAATAATTGAAGAAACAGCTAAAACCCAAACAGAAGAAATCGCTCAAGAAACAGTTGAAACTCGTCATATAGAAGAATTTACATTTGGCAAAGTTGATGTTTCAAAATATTTACAATCTGAAGAGCCTGAAAAGGCAGAAGAAACAAAGAAAGAAAATATTGAAGAAATAGAAACTTCAAATGAAGATATTGAAGAAATAGAAGCACCATTAGAAGAAGCTGCAACATCTACCGAAGTGGCTGAAAATGAAGAAAACTCTGAACAGTTAGTAAATCAGGCTGAAGAAAATGTATCTAACGAAGAGCCTTTAGAAGAACCAAAGAAAAAGAAATCGAAGAAAGAGAAAAAGGTTAAAGAACCAAAAGAGAAAAAACCGAAAAAAGAAAAAGCTCCTAAAGAAAAGAAGCCTAAAAAAGAAAAAAAGGTTAAAGAGAAAAAGCCAAAAGAACCACTTACAAAGAAAGATGTTGTTACAATTGTAATTGCGGTTATTGCATTTTGGTTGGCTCTTTGCCTTGGCGCAGTTATGTTCTTTACAACAAGAACTGAGGACCAAAAATATGACCTTGTTAAAAAATATTCTGTTCTTGGCAAAGTGTTCCCTGAATATGTTGCAAAGCCTAACAATAGCAATGAAAATGACGACACATCAAAGCTTGCAGGAATTCAAGTTACCCGTGACGGCTTGCTTGTGAATTTAGTTCAGTCAGATATTCCAAATATTTTTTATGGATTCAATTCCGATTATTCCGTTCAATATTATCAATATAGAGATAAAGAAATTGTACCGGTAAAATACACCGATTCAATCGACTTAAAGGTTGATATGGGTAGTGGCATTCTTAATATTAAAATGAATTATATTAAGGTTGGCGAGTACATTTGCGGTGTAAGTGCATTTACTGCTGACAATAGTAAAGATTTGAAATACTACTATGATTTAGTTGTGTTCAAGCTTACAGCTTTACCATCAAAATATAATAGTGAAGGCCACGCACTCCTTTTGGCTTCAACTGATAAAAATGCACTTTTAAGTAATGATATTTTATGGTCAGAAAGCTTTAATGTTAATCTTTCAAGTGGCGAAATGACAAGATTTTTAAGTGTAACTAACCGTACAATTGACGAAAAAGGTGCCGGCGTAACCGATTTCTGTATGCTTCCAAAGGCAGGATACACTTCAACTCTTCAAGGTGTGCCTTTTATTTCATCAAGAGAGTACCCAACTGGCTCAAGCATGCAAGATATTTTTGTTAAAAATGGAAGCTCTGAAAAGGTATTAGCCGAAGCTGTTTACGGTAAATTCTTCATCGCAGATTCAGCATCTGTTGTTTATTTCCGCAAAACAACAACTGGATTTGATGCAGTTAGAAATATTAATGGCGAAGAAAAGAATATTGGTTCATTCTATGGCAATATGACTTCGAATTACATGATAAGTGGCAAGTACCTTTTAAGCAAGGGCGATGGCAAGCTTTATAATTTCGTTTCAGGCAAGGAATACACACTTGTTGGGTATTCAATGAATATTGACTCGTTTATTGTAAGCAGTGACGAACAGTATGTTATTATGATGGGTACTGTTAAAAATGCTGTTGACTATCAAATTCACGTGTTTAATCTTAAAACAGGCGAGTATGAAAAATATGTTGATAAAAACTATGCTCCGCACATGAATCTTTGCTTTATTGATAACACAACGGCAATTTATACTGCGGTTGAGCCGAACCAAGGCTATGAGTATTCGGTTATTGATGTTTCAAAGGCATTTGAAAAATAATTTTCACAAACTGTGGCTTTTTAGTCACAGTTTTTGTGCAATTTGTAGGTCTTTGCGTGGCAGTTCGACATAGTTCTTTGTGAAAGTTGCAAAAAGTTAATAAAATATTAAAAAAACACTTGCAAAATGCTTGACCTAGTGTTAAAATATCTCTTGCATTCGTGAGATACATGAGTTTCACGAGTCGGTGTTGATTACAATGAGGGTCCACCCGTTCCCATCCCGAACACGGTAGTT
>JAZUGZ010000301.1:0-1693 GCA_045641425.1 Candidatus Fimenecus sp. | reverse complement strand
AAGATGAAGCAGACTCTTGAAGCACTTTCTGATGCTGACATGAAAGCTGTTACAGATGCAGTTATTGCTGGTGGCGAAGTTTCAGTTCCAGGTTGGGACGAAAAGTTCGATGCTTCAGTATTCGCAGTTAACTCAAAGACAAAGGCAGGTATTGTTTCTGCTGAATTTGGCGAAAATGCAGTTCTTGCACTTGATGTTGTTCTTACTGACGAACTTCTTAAAGACGGTGCAGTACGTGATATTATCCGTCAGTGCCAGCTTCTTCGTAAAGAAGCAGGTTATCAGGTTGAACAGCATATTGCCGCTTCAATCAATACTGCTGACGAATTTATCCTTACAGCATTAAACGAAAAGAAAGATTACATTGCAGCAGAACTTCTTGCTGATTCTATTACAATCGGTAGTGACATTGCAAGTGACCTTTCAAAAACAATTTCAGTTAACGAGAAAGACGTTACAATTTCAGTTTCTAAAGGAGAGTAATTATGTTCCAGGTTAATAAAGATATGAATATCGGTGAAATTCTTGACAACGCAAGAGAAACAGCACCATTTTTCCTTGAAATGGGAATGCATTGTCTTGGTTGCCCATCTGCAAGAGGCGAAACACTTGAACAGGCTTGCTTTGTTCACGGTGTAAATCCTGACGAGCTTATTGAGAAAATCAACAAGTTTTTAGCAGAAAAAGCTGAGTAAAAGAATTCCCCCTAAATTTTAGGGGGATTTTTATTAGGAGTATTTATGTATTTAGATTCAAGACTTTCCGCAGTTGCCGAACTTGTAAGAGAGGGTAGCACATTTGCTGACATTGGTACAGACCACGCCTATTTACCGGCATTTCTCTTACTAAACGGAAAAATTGAATATGCTTACTGTTCTGACCTTCGTGTAGGGCCACTTAAAAATGCCGAAGAAACTGTAAAGAAGTATGGACTTTTAGATAAAGTCACTTTAAGACTTTCAGATGGCTTGAAGGGTTATGAAGCAGGGGAAGTAAACGAAATTGCAGTTGCCGGAATGGGCGGTATGTTAATAGCCGAATTTATTGACGCCACACCTTGGCTTAAAAACAAAGAAATGCATTTGATTTTACAACCAATGACTCATAGTGAAAATACAAGAACAGCGCTTTATAGAAACGGATTTTACATAGATAAAGAAGTCGCTATAAAAGATAGTGACAAGCTTTATGTTGTTATTAGTGCTTTTTATAGTGGCGAGTGTAAAGAGATTTCGGAGTCAGAAGCAATTATAGGAAAGCTTAATCAAAATACCGATGAAATTTCAAAAGAATATTTACAAAGCCTTTTGAAAAAATACTCAATAAAACTCGAAGCACTTAAAAACGCTAACAAAGATTTTGAAGATATAGAAATTATAACAGGGGAGCTGACAAAATGCCTACAGTAAAAGATATTTATACATTTATTGATTCTTTCGCACCTTACAGTAGTGCTTGTGAATGGGATAATACTGGCGTTTCTGTCGGTAGTCCAGAAAAAGAGGTTCAAAAAATTGTTTTTGCACTTGATATTACAAGTGAAGTAATTGACTTTGCCAAAAAACAAAATGCAGATTTAATTATTACTCATCATCCACTTATTTTTAAGCCAATAAAATCAGTTCTCGCTGACTCAATTGTTTATAAACTTGCTAATAGCGGAATTGCTCATTTAAGCGCTCATACTAATTTT
>JAZUGZ010000300.1:0-2265 GCA_045641425.1 Candidatus Fimenecus sp. | reverse complement strand
TAAATGTCGCAAGCTACAAGGAGTGGTCTGTGGTTTTCGTTTTTAAGCTTTAATGCGATTTTAGCACAATGAGTAGTTTTACCTGAACCTTGAAGACCGCACATCATAATAACTGTTGGTGGGTGTGATGCATAAGCAAGTCTTGACTGAGTACCACCCATAAGGTCGGTAAGCTCTTCATTAACAATTTTGATAACCATTTGTGCTGGTGTAAGGCTTTCCATAACCTGTGCGCCAATAGCACGCTCAGTTACCTTTTGTGTAAAATCTTTTGCTACTTTATAGTTAACGTCAGCCTCTAAAAGTGCAAGACGAACTTCACGCATTGCCTCTTTAACGTCACTTTCAGTAAGGCTACCCTTACTTTTAAGACGGCTAAAAGCCGATTCAAGACGGTCTGATAAACCTTCAAATGCCATAAAGTCCCTCCTATTCTGTCAAAGACGATGCCAATGATTTTATTTTGGCTGATTTGTCGTTAATTTCTTTAGATATGCCGTGTGACAAGTTGTATTCGCTAATATCTTCGGCACATTTTATAATTGCTTTTGCTTGTCTTTCAATGTTATGTAAACGTTTTGAAAAATGAAGCTTTTCTTCCATATCGTAAAGGAGTGTTTCAGCGCGTTTAATAGCATCACGCACACCCTGACGAGTAATTCCTTCATTTTCAGCGATTTCAGAAAGTGAAAGGTCTTCGTTATAGTAGTAATCTAAATAAACGCGTTGCTTTTCAGTAAGTGTTTCGCCGTAAAGGTCAAGCAGAATTGAAATTTCAACGTTATTTGCCACTACAACACCCCCTAAAGAAAACGCTCTGTAAAGCACATTCACTTTACAGAGCGATATTATACTAAATAATATTTAATTTGTCAAGGCTTAATTTTTAGGATTTTTAAGGTCGTTCCACTCAACTGTATTCTGCACGCCAGAACCTGTACCAATTGTAGGATGACCACCAGTTACATTTTCATGCGTTGTTGATGAAGATGATGGACTTGTTGTAGTAGTGGTAGTTGTGGTAGTAGTTGTGGTGGTTGTTGTAGTGGTAGTTTTTGTTGTTGAACCATCTGAAGAAGCAGCTGTTGTTTTTGCAGGTGCTTTTGTTGTACCAGGCACAGTTGTTTCAGTAATAAGACTTTCAATGCTTGAACCAAAGCCGTCTTTGTCTGTTGTTACTGGAATTTTGTCGCCGTCAACATTAGTAACATATCTATCGCCTGACTCATCTTCAAAAACCTCAACAACAATTTTGTCGCCGTCTTCATTTGTTACTGGAACAGTCATAACAACCTCATCAGTAATAGCTTCAGGTGCTTTTGTTGAAGATGACTCATCTTTGTCATCTGTTTTGCCCTTACAAGCAGTAAGTGCAACTGTCAATATTAAAATAATTGCGGAAATAATAAGAATCTTTTTATTCATAATATGTATCCCCCTTACAAAATAAATATTAACATATTGTTTAACATTTTTCAAGTATATTATTTAAGTTCAGCTATGGTAACTCCTTCCTCGCCCTCGCCAAATGTACCAACGCGGAAAGTACGGATATTTGGGTGCTTGCGAAGATAAACATGAATACCCTTTCGAAGTGCGCCAGTGCCTTTACCGTGAATAATAGTGATTTCATTAAGACCTGAACGAAGAACAGAGTCGATAAACGAGTCAAGGTCAAGCATTGCTTCTTCAACTGTTTTGCCTCTAACATCAACTGAATTTGAAATTGAAGCGGTCATATTAGAAGAGCCAACCTTACGAACTCCGCCATTTTGCTTTTTGTTTTGTTTCTTTTCGCCTAAAAGACGAATATCTTCAATCTCGGACTTAAGTTTCATAAAGCCAGACTGAACACCGATAATATTTTTCTTTTCATCAATAGAAATAACTTCGCCCTCGCTACCAAGTGACTTAATTTTAACTCTATCGCCTATTTTAAGCGGTCTTGGTAAAACATAGTTTTCATCGTCTTCTAAAGAGTCAGAAATTTCGTCCATTTTATCCATTTGGTCACGCATTGCTCTTTTAGCTTTTCTTGCGATTTCGTCAAGCTGTTTTGCTTTTGCCTGTTCCTTTTTAAGCTGTTCAATTTCCATTAAAAGAGAATTACCAGCTCGCCTTGCATTTTCAACAATTCGCTCGGCCTCAAGTTTTGCTCGGTCAATTTCTTTTTGTGCCTTTTCTTCAGCTTCCAAAAGTTTTTTTTCGGCTCTATCTTTTTCTTTTAAGATTTTATCTTTCTGGTCTTCAAGAGCTAATTTTTCA
>JAZUGZ010000299.1:0-4717 GCA_045641425.1 Candidatus Fimenecus sp. | reverse complement strand
GAAGCTTGGCGTAATTGGTCTTGGTGCTATTGGTGTTCTTGTTGCCAATGCAGCAAACTCACTTGGTATGGAAGTTTACGGTTACGACCCTTACCTTTCAGTTGATGCAGCTTGGAACCTTTCAAGAAGTGTTAAGCACGTTACAAATCTTGATGAGATTTTTGCAACTTGCGACTACATTACACTTCACGTTCCGCTTACAGACTCAACAAAAGGTGTTGTAAATACAGTTAACATTGCAAAGATGAAAGATAGCGTTAGAATTCTTAACTTTGCTCGTGGCGAGCTTGTTGACACTAACGACATTATTAAAGCACTCTCTGACGGCAAAGTTGCAGCTTATGTTACAGACTTTGGTAACGAAGCACTTCTTGATGCTAACGGTGCAATCGTCCTCCCACACCTTGGTGCTTCAACACCAGAGTCAGAAGACAACTGTGCAGTTATGGCAGTTGAAGAAATTGTTGATTACCTTGAAAATGGTAACATTGTAAATTCTGTTAACTTCCCTAAGGTTTCAGTTCCAAGAACTGGTAAATCAAGAATTACAATCATTCACAAGAATGTTCCAAATGTAATTAGCAAGATTTCAACAGCTGTTGCTGACGAAAACATTAACATTGACAATATGGTTAACAAATCAAGAGGCGAATTCGCTTACACAATGCTTGACACAGACGCTGACGTTTCAGAAAGCGCTCTCGATTCAATTAAAGCACTTGAAGATGTTATCCGTGTTAGAGTTATTAAATAATTACAAACACAAAAATAAACCAAAAACGGTGCAAGCAAAACTTGCACCGTTTTTTTACATAATTATAAAGTCTTATAATAATTTTCTTTTTTGCTACAAAAACAATATTGCAATCAAAATTTATACTGCATAAAATTGTTATTATGCACAAAACCATACGCTGTGTATAATTTTACACCCATATCTGAAGCTGTAATTTGAACAACACCACAGCCATATTCTCTTGCTTCGTTAACAACTCTATCAAGTAATTCTTTTGCAATACCCATTCTTCTGTAACTTGGATTTGTAAACATACTAGATAGAATGCCCAACTTGCCATTAGGGCAACTAAAAATAGGTGGTTTTTCAACAAACGACATACCACTTGTTCCAATTATTTGTCCTCCATCAAACGCAAGCCAAGACACAAATGTGCCATTGTCAATATGCTTTGAATAATATTCTTGTAAATATGGAACTAAGTCTACTGTTTCTTCTGCACCTTCTTCTTTTAATTGTGCAATTCTCATATTTATAAAGTCAGTCAATTCATTTTTAGTTAGTTTTCTATATTCTATTGTCATACAATCACCTTATATAAAATTTGTCTATACAAATTATATATTTATTCTTACAATTTATCAATATCAAAATCACAAAATTAAAAGAGCAGTTGTTGACTGCTCTTTTTTTATTACTTATTCAGCTACTGAAACTGTATTTTCTGCTTCTTCTGGTGGAGTTTTTACAATTACAGAGGTGTTTCGTTTCACATCAACTTTGTCGAACATCTTTTTAACACGAACATTAACTCTAAAGAGTCTGTCGCAATGCTCACAATAGAAAACTGCTCTAAATGAATGGTTCATATATTTCCATTTCTTAACAGTTTTAACCTTGCCACCGCAAATATCACAAAAGCTATTGAAAACATTTGGGTCAACAAGTGGATTGTTTCTATCGCTAATGTAATAAGGTTTAAATGCAAGTTTTTCAAAGAAAAGTGAATCGCAAACTTTAATATATTTTGAAAGTTTTTCTTCGTCAAATGTTTTTCTTAAACATTCAGCACTTAAAAGGCTGTCGTCAAGCGCTCTGTGATGTGGAAAATCGTCTGGGTTTATTTCTAGACACTCGGCAGCATAAGAAAGACCAGCCTGCTGAACATTTTCCATATTTATAAAGCCTTGGCAATACTTTTGCAAATCGCCATAATTAGCAATAAAATCAATATCTCTCGTCTTACCGAAAAACTTAAAGTTAGTCATAAGAGTGCGAATATCAGTATCGCCCCAAGTGAGAATTGCAAAATCGTCACCGCACCACTCTGCGAACTCTGACATTACAACCTTAAATGACTTTGCATCTTTAAGGTCGTCATTTTCAATATGAGTTAATTCTTTAATTTTGTTTCTAATCTTTTTGGATGCAACTGGGCAAATAAACTGTGAAAAAGTATCAACAGTATTAAGGCTACTATCAAGTTTTACTGCACCAACTTCAATAATTTCGTTAACAAAGCTATGTGCTGACTTGAGGTAAGCGTTATTCCACTCAAGGTCCATTACTATGTAATTCATATATACTCCATCAATATATTATTTTGCCATTAAAAGGTCTTACACCGCCGTTTTGAACGCTTTTGAGCGCCGACTCGTAAAAGTCATTACCTTTTATAGAAACAAGGTCACAAAGCGGTTTTAAGACAAACTCACGTTCAAACATTCTTGGATGTGGAAGAGTGAGCATTTTTGACTCTCTTTTTTCATTTTCAAAAAGAAGTAAATCAATATCAATTATTCTTGGTCCATTCTTAAAAAGCCTAACTCTGCCAAGAGCAGACTCAATTCCAAGACAAGCGCCGAGTAATGCTTCGGCTGTAAATTCAGTTTCAAGCTCAAGAGCAATATTAAGAAAATCTGCTTGATTCTCATACCCTATTGGGTCTGTTTCATAGACATTTGAAACATCAGTTACTTTGGTGTTTGGGAGAAGATTTAATGAATCAACAGCATTTTGTAAATTTTCTAATCTGTCGCCCATATTTGTGCCAATGCTCAAAAATGCTTTCATTTTCTATCCCTTTCAATTTCAACTGCAACATAAGCAAAATCTGCTTTAATAGGTGCCTCAGGCTTTTTAAGAGTGATTTTAAGGGACTCTATTTTAGGGAACTCTTCAAAAAGTCCGTCTGCAACTCGTTTTGCAACATGTTCGAGCAAATCGTTCTTTTCGCTTGTCGCAATTCGTCTTACTGCTTTAATTATTTTAGCATAGCTTACTGTGTCGTCAACATTGTCTGTTTCACAAGGCTTGTCCAATGGTAAAGAAGCGACAATATCAAAAACAAAGTTTTGACCGTCCTCTTTTTCTTCTGGATTAACACCATGGTAAGCAAATATTTTTAAATCTTTAACTATAATTTTATCCATATTAACCTCTAATGATTTTATCGGCAGTATTTATTGCGAATTTATGCTCACGGACATTGTGAACTCGCAAAAAGTCAGCACCACCTAAAACAGCAATAACATCTGCTGAAAGTGTACCGAAAACTCTGTCCTCGCCCTTAGCACCAGAGCTATTTTTAATCACTCTTTTATTTGAAAGTGCCATAAGCAAAGCACTATCTTTATTTTTGTACCCCGAAACATTTTTAATAAGCTCAATATCGTCTTCGAAATTCTTACCAAAGCCAATTCCAGGGTCAAGCATAATATTTTCGGAAGAAATACCAAACTCATTACACTTTTCAAGCATATCGGTAAAGAAAGCTTTAACATTTTCAGTAACAGAAGTGTTATATTCTCCCCTATTGTCGGCATCTCCGCCACCAGTATGCATTATTACCCAGCCAGCACCATGTTTTTTGACTGTTTCAGCCATTTCTTCGTTAAAATTACCGCTAACATCATTGATAATCGATACACCATTATTTAGGGCATATTCAGCAACTTCCGGGTAAAAGGTATCAATAGAAAATACTGTATTAACCTTTTCTGTTAAAAATGGAATATACCGTTTAATAATTTCAAGCTCTTCTAAAGCACTTAAAACAGTTGCACCGGGCCTTGTTGAATTAGCACCGATGTCGATTATATCAGCACCGTCTTCCACCATTTCAAGTGCGTGCTCTAAAGCCTTTTCAGGTGCATTGTAGCGCCCACCGTCATAAAAAGAGTCAGGCGTAATATTAAGAATACCCATTAAATAAGTTTTTGAGCCTAACTCAAACGAGCCAGTTTTATGTACAAACTTCACGATTATTTATCGCCAAGAAGTGAAAGAACTTCTGCTCTTGTCTTGGCATCCTTTCTAATTCCGCCACGAAGGGCTGAAGTACGAGTTTGTGAACCAGCGGCACGAATTCCACGCATTGTCATGCAAAGGTGTTCCGCCTCAATAATTACAGCCACACCCTTTGGGTGCATTTCTTCTTCAATAAAATCAGCAATTTGTGCTGTAAGTCTTTCTTGAAGTTGTGGCCTGCGAGCGAAAGAATTAACAATTCTTGCAAGCTTTGAAAGGCCAATAACCTCACCTGAATCATTTGGTATGTAAGCAATATGAGCTTTACCAACAAAAGGCAAAAAATGATGCTCACACATTGAGTACATTGGAATATCGCGAACAATAACTATTTCGTCACTATTGCCCTCGTGGAATATTTTAAGGTGAACCTTTGGGTCTTCAGTAAGTCCTGAAAAAACTTCTTCATACATATTTGCAACTCTTTTGGGAGTTTCAACTAAACCCTCTCTATCTGGGTCTTCGCCTATTGCTATTAAGATTTCTCTAAATGCTTTTTCAATTCTCTCTTTATCCATCTAATCAGCCTTTCAAAAATATTATGCAGACATAGTTAAAATCATCTTCATAAAAATACTCTATTTGGTCTGTTCGTGCCTTAATTCCTGATGTTTTTACAACATCTGAAACAAATTCAAAAAATCCATTATCATTTTCTATTTTATTTTTTAT
>JAZUGZ010000298.1:0-9779 GCA_045641425.1 Candidatus Fimenecus sp. | reverse complement strand
GTGAGTAACAATAATAAAATCACGAGTTTTGCTTTCGACTTTAATTATATCAATAACTTGCTTTTTCAAGCTTTCGTCAAGCCCCTTAAATGGCTCGTCTAAAATTACAAGCTTTGATTTATATGCTAATGCACGAGCAAGTGAAACTCTTCTTTTCATACCACCTGAAAGAGTAGATGGGGAAGAGTCAAATTCATTTTGAAGTCCTAATTTTACTAAATATTCTTTTGCGGTTTCTTCGTCGCTTACAGCAGAAACATTTTTCAAAACTGAAATAAATGGAATAACTCTGTCCTCTTGAAACATAAATGAAATTTTATCTGTTGGCATTTCAATTTGCCCATTGTAGCTTTCAAGACCTGCTATCATTTTCATAAGCGTTGTTTTACCGCTACCTGAAGCACCTTTTACAATAAGAATGCCGTCAAAATTCATCTCAGCAGAAAAATCTTCAAAGACATATTTTTTACTAAATTTTTTAGTAAGGTTATTTATTTTTATGTTCAATGAAATAACCTCCTTTAGATATTGCTTTCTTGAAAACTAAATCAAAAAGTGCCACAAGAAGCTTTTCAAGAATTAAGCTAATAATAATTACAACGGTTGTCCAAGCAAAAAGGTCAACTGTTTCCATATACACTTGTGAGTTTTTTAGTGCTCGACCAATTGTGCCGTCAGGCATACAAATTACTTCAGCGGCAATACCTGCTTTCCAGCCAAGTCCAATTGCTGTTTCAAAAGCAGAAATAATGCTTGATGCAGCAGAGGGCAGGTAGATGTACTTTGCTTTTTGAACAAATGAAAATTCATAAGCCTTTGCCATTTCTAAAAGCTCAAAATCAGCCGATAAAATTCCCGTTGAAACTCCTGCTGTGACAATAGGCATTACCATTAAAAATGTAATAAATGTAGGCACATTTTGACGCGGTATCCAAATAAAAGCAAGAATAATAAATGACACTACAGGGGTTGTTTTAACAGCGGTTAAAAATGGCTTAAAAATTGTTCTTAAAACACTTGAAAATGAAATAACAACACCAAGCACTAAACCTACAATAATACCCAATATATACCCTTCGGTAATTTTAAGAAACGAGTTTAGAATTGATGTGTAAAATGTACTTTCTTTGCAAAGTTCAATAAGTCTTTTAATAACATCTAAAGGGGACGAGACCAAAAGGTCTGTCCCCACTTTTTTGTAGATAACAAGCCAAAGCACAAGCCAAAATGCAATTGCAAAGCAGGTGCTTAAAACTTTTTTAGTTCTTGTTTCTACCTTATTTTGCATAGTAGAAATCATCTGCTGGCATCTTGCCACCAACTGACTGTGGGTTAGCATCAAAGAAAATTTGAAGGTTTGCTTCAACGCTGTTCTTCATATCTTCGCCTGTAATAAATACAATGTTGCAGTTAGGAATAGCTTTCTGTGCCATTGGTGCCTTTGGAATAATACCAAATGTTTCGCAAAGTGTAGCTGCATTTTCAACATTTGAATTTACAAAGTCAATTGATGCCTTGTATTCTTCAAGGAACTTTGCAATAGCTTCAGGGTTCTGCTGGCAGAATTCCTTGTTTGCAATTACACAGCCCTGAATAAGAGTAAGACCAGTTGCTGTTTCAAATTCTTTTGTAAGGTCAATTGCAACTCTAAGGTCTTTGTTCTGCATTGTTGCAGCTGTAACCTTTGGCTCAGGGAGCATAGAAATTGCAGCCTTGCCTGAAACTGCTTTTGCAGCAAGCTCGTCATGTGATGCTTCATATTCAACAGTTACCTTGTCTGTAAGGTCGTTCTTTTGAAGAAGATAATTAAGAATATATTCAGGAGTTGAGCCTTGACCTGTTGCATAAAGCTTTTTACCAGCAAGGTCAGAAAGTGAATTGATTTCATTACCATTTTCAAGGATGTAAAGAACACCAGCTGTGTTAACAGCAAGAATTACAATTTTACCCTGAGTCTTGTTGTAAAGTGTTGCTGCAAGGTTAACTGGAACAGATGCAATTTGGAATGTACCATTAACTACACCAGGAACTACTTCTGTTGCAGGGTCAGAGCAAAGTGAGAAGTTGTAATTGTTCTGTGCTTTGCCATTCTTTTGGTCGTCCATAAGCTTAACCATACCAACACCAGTTGGACCTGCAAGAGTTGCAATGTTCATGTCAACAGGTGTGTAAGCTGTTGTGCTTTCAGTAGGCTTCTGTGTGCAAGAAGCGAGTGAGAGTGCCATTACAAGCACTAAGAGAATTGATACTAATTTTTTCATTTTGTATCGTCCTTTCTTTATAATAAATAAATTTTTTTGCTATCTCTGCGGATTTTACCGCTGTTTTCAAGCGAGTCAAACACCCTGTAAAGACTTGCTCGGCTAATTCCAAGAACTGATGAAAGCTCTTTCATTGAAACGGTTATTTCACATTCTGTACCTATTTTATCGGCATTCTTTTTAAGGTAGTGCATAAGCTTTTCTTCAGCACTTTGTGCTGTGTAACCTTCAATTTTGTCATTTAAGAAACTAACTCTATGTGAAAGATATTTTATATAGTTAAGTGCAACTGTTGGGTCGTTTTTAATAATATAATCAACCGCTTCTTTTGAAAGAACAGCCACACGCAAAGGCGAGAGTGCAATTACTGTGTTTTGAAAAGCCGAAATGTCATTGTAAAGAAATGCAGCACCAAAAAGAGCGCCAACTTCTAAGTGGCTAATAACAGTTTCGCCTTTTTTAACTCTTGCTAAACCTTCAATAATAACAAAAAGTGACGGAGTAAAACATTCTTTCGAAAAAACAATTTCGCCTTTTTTATATGAACTTACAGTTAAATATTTTGTGAGTGCAGATGAAAGCAAAGCCTTGTTGCAGTCTGCAAATATTTCAGTTTTGCAAAATAATTCAAGTGCAATTGTAATTTCTTTGTTCTCCATACATTCTCCTCGAAAAAGTGTCTTAAATAATACACATTTACCAAATGAAATATTAACATATTGCATATAAAAAGTCAATATAATTCTACATTAAAAATACCTTAAATCTGTTGTAAAAATAATTAGTATATGGTAAAATTTTGTTATATTTATTGTATGGGGGTACATTATGAATTACCTTATTAACCGAGAAAATTTTAGACAGAAGGATATAAGCGAAATTGGCAAGCTAACACCACGTGCTTATTTTATTCCCTATTCTTCAAAAGAAGCACTTGACAATCAAACTGTTTTAACTGAAAGGTATAACAGTGACCTTGTTCGTGTTCTTTCAGGGGAGTGGGATTTCAAATATTATGAAAAAGATATGCTCATTCCAAATGATTTTCACACAGAGCGTGTTCAGTTTGATAAAGTAGTAGTTCCAAGCACTTGGGCAAGAACTGGCTACCGTGAGCCTTGCTACCTTAACACTCGTTATGAGTTTGAACCAACTCTTTACCCAGAAATGCCACAAGATGTTCCAATGGGCATTTACAGAAAATTTATAAACATTGAAGACACTTCAAAGGTTAGAATTATTACTTTTATGGGTGTAATGAGCTCTCTCGACCTTTATGTTAATGGCAAATTCATTGGTTACAGTGAAGGCTCACACAACTCAGCTGAGTTTAATATTACTGACAATTTAGTTGAGGGCGAAAATGAAATTTTAGCAGTAGTAAGCAAGTGGTCAACTGGCTCATACCTTGAGTGTCAAGATATGTTCCGTGAAAACGGAATTTTCCGTGATGTTTATATGACCGAGCTTCCTACAACATATATTTACGACTATTTTGCAAATTCAATTAAGAGTGTTGGCAATAAATATATTCTTGATGTTTCTGTCGATTTAATTGGCGATGTTAGTGGATACTCCCTTTGTGCAGAGCTTTTTGATGGCGAAAACCTTGTTTCATCTGTTACTAAAGATGCAAAATGCAAAACAGAGCTTAATTTTGGCGAGATTTCAGTTTGCGAATGGAATGCTGAACAGCCTTATACATACACTCTTTATTTAACTCTTAAAAATGGTAATGATACTGTTTCAGTAATTAGAACATATATAGGTTTTAAGAATGTTGAAATTAAGGGTAATGTATTCTACTTTAATGGTAAGCCAATTAAATTTAAGGGCGTTAACCATCACGACACTGATATGAAAAATGGCTATGTTTTAACTCCTTCACAAATTGAAGAAGAGCTTAAAACAATGAAAAAGTTTAATATTAACTCTATCCGTACTTCACATTACCCACCAGACCCAACACTTTTAACTCTTGCCGACTTAATGGGATTTTACATTGTTGATGAGGCCGATATTGAAACTCACGGTGCATTTAATTGTAAAAAGCCTGGTTCAAATAACCTTATTAGTAATGATCTTTATTGGGCACCACGCTATGTTGACAGAGTTAAAAGAATGTATTTCCGTGACCGTAACCACCCGTCAATTACAATGTGGTCACTCGGTAACGAAGCAGGCGGTTGGAAGTGCCAAGATGCTTGTAACGATTTCCTTAAAAAGCAGGGAACACCAATTCCAGTTCACTATGAGGGCGCTGTTAGAAATAAGCGCTTTGCTTATGATGTAATTTCTGAAATGTACCCTTGGCACAAACACTTTGAAATGGTTGGCGAAGGTAAAGCAGGTGCAAAGTTTACTAAAAAGCCATTCTTTATGTGTGAATATTGCCACGCTATGGGTGTTGGCCCTGGCGGTATGGAAGAATATTGGGAGCAGATTTACGCTCACGACAACCTTATGGGCGGTTGCATTTGGGAGTGGGCAGACCACGCTGTATATCACGAAAAAGACGACCCTAAATATAAAGTTCAGTTTACTTATGGTGGCGACCATAAAGAAGAAAAGCACGACGGCAACTTCTGTGTTGATGGTATGATGTACCCAGATAAAACTCCACATACAGGTGCATTTGTTATTAAAAATGTTTATAGACCAGTTCGTAGCCGTCATATCAGCGGAAAAGTATTTGAGTTTACTAATACAAATCGCTTTAAGAATAGCAGTTACTTAAATGTTCAGTGGACACAGCTTGTAAATGGTGTTTGTGTTAAAACAGGCTCCCTCACACTTGACATTGAGCCAATGCAAAAAGCAACTTATGAAATTCCTTACGACACTTTCTCTTCAAACGATGACTGTCATATAGGCATTGCATACTGTGATGGTGAAGAGCGTGTCGGCATTGAACAAACTGTTCTTAATGATGTTAAAAACTTCGTACCTAAAAAGGTCGGCGTAGGTAGCGTTAACACAACTCTTAATAATAACATTTTAACTATTGATTTTGACGGTGGTTATGTTGCCTTTAATAAGCAAACAGGCGAAATGACCGAATATGTTAAAAATGGTAAGAATTATTTGAATACTACTCCGGCAGGTGGCAAAAAAGGCTTTGCACCAAACCTTACTCGTGCTTCCCTTGACAATGACGCAATGGGTATTCCAAAGCTTTGGAAGGTTGCTGGAATTTTTGAAGCAAACACTGTTGTTAAGAATTTTAGCTTTGCTAACAAGTCTTATTACGCTGTTGTTGCGGTTGCCTATAGTGTTAAAAAGTCATTCCGTAAGCTTTTTGATGTAACAGTATTCTACACAATAGGTGCAGATGGACTTGTAACTGTTGACTCTGCTCTTCAAAAATCTACTTTTGGTCCACTTGAGCTTCAGCGCTTTGGTGTTACTGTTGAGCTTCCTAAAGAATTTTCAAATATTGAATTCTATGGTAGAGGCTCTGATGAAAAAATGGAGAATCTTTGTGACCTTCGTGACCACGCAACAATCGGTATTTATAAAACAACTGTTGGGGCTTTACACGAGCCATACATTATGCCACAAGATAACGGCAACTGTGGTGGCGTTAAATATTTGAAGCTATTTAATGATAAGGGCGATAGAATTACATTCTATGGCGAGCCTAAATTTAGCTTCTCTGCACATAATTACACTCAGGACTCACTCGATAAAGCAAAGCATCAGGAAGAAATTGAGTATGCAGATACAACATTCCTTTCAATTGACGGCTTTATGCGTGGTACTGGTACTAACACTTGCGGCCCTGATGCACTTTCACAATATAAGGTTAAAACCGACAAACCTTTAAGATTCAAATTCTCATTTAAGGCGGAGTAATAATGATAACTTACAAATGGTTCTCGGCAGGCGAGCCTTATGAGGATTGTGCAGAACTTCGCAAAGATGTGTTTTGCAAAGAACAAGGCTTTCCGGTTGAAGCAGAGTTTGACGAATTTGATGGTGTTGCACCTCATTTAGTCTTGTATGATAATGAAATACCTGTTGGCACAGGCAGAGTGGTCTATTTAGATGAAAAAACTTGTCATATAGGCAGAATTGCGGTTAAAAAAGCTTGCCGTGGCAAAGGCTACGGCAAACTTGTAGTTGAAGAGCTTATAAATAGAGCAAAGTCAGAAAATCTTTCTACTATAACTGTTGATGCTCAAACTCATGCAAAAGGTTTTTACGAAAAATTGGGATTTAGGCTCGTGTCTAATGATATTATCTATGAACTCAATGTCCCACATTATAAAATGATTTTGAATTTTGGTGAATAAAATGAAACTGTTTTTTGATTTACCACCTTCAAAGCTTAAACTTAAAAAGGCTTATTTCCACGATTTCCAAAATCTGTGGGAACAAGCCTCTTTGCCTTTAGGTAACGGAACACTTGGACTTTCCGTTTTAGGTGATGTAAAAAAAGATGTACTTTATCTTAATAATAAAAATCTTTGGAGAGGTGGCCCAGCGCCTACAAGACCAAACTATGTTGGCGGTAATACAGTAACTCCCGACAAAAACGGCAAATTGCCAAGGGATTATTATAAAGATATTTTTACGGCTTTTGTTAACGAAGAAAATGAAAAAGCACATAAACTTTGTGAGTACCTTACTGGTAGTGACAATATGGATGAATATGGTGCTTATCTTTGTAGGGGAGTGTTGAAATTTTCTTTCCCTAATATTCTTTCGTTTAGTGATTATAAAAGAACGCTTGACTTAGAAAATGGACTTTGTGAAATCACATATTCTGCAAAGCTTTGGAATGGCAAAAAAATAACAGATACAAGAAAATTCTTTTCTTCATATCCTGACTCTTGCACAGTAATGAGCTTTACTCGTGATGGCGCTCCACTTAATTTTGAAACAGAAATTTGTGATAATAAATTTCTTGATAGCACATTCAATTTCGAAAACAATACTTTAATTGTTAAATCTCGGGTGTTAGATAATGCTCTTAATTGTGTTACAGCTACAAAAGTTTTAACTGACGGCTCCGTTTTATTTGAAAACAGAAAATGCAAAATTACAAATGCAACTTATGCCATATTTATAACAGCCGAAGAAACTGATTATATCGACCAGTATCCTACATATAGAGTTAAAGATTTTAGCGTTGAAGATACTGCTAAAAAGCTTCAAATTCGTGTTAATGAGCTTTCAGGGAAAGGCGTAAAAGAACTCGAAACTGTTCATAAAACCGATTTTAGTCGTATTATGAATAGAGTTTCATTAAGTCTTGGCGGTGCTGATAATATTTCAGCGGATACACTTATTAGAAATTATAGCGAAACACCTCAAAATGACCGAAAAGCAGAAGAATTACTTTACCAATTCGGTAGATATTTGCTCGTTTCTTCTTCACGAGAAAGTGATATACTTCCTGCAAATCTTCAAGGCATTTGGAATTGTACTAACGAGCCAAAATGGAGTAGTGACTACCATTTGAATATAAATCTTCAAATGAATTATTGGCACGCTTTTTCGGGCAATATAGGGGAGTGTGCAAATCCACTTTTACGCTATATTAAGTCACTTGTTGAGCCTGGCAGAGTAACTGCCGAGTACTATACAAACATTAAAAGCGAAAATGGCGAGAAGAACGGATTTTTATTCCACACTCAAAATACTCCATTTGGTTGGACTTGCCCAGGCTGGGTGTTTGACTGGGGTTGGTCGCCAGCGGCTGTTCCGTGGATTCTTCATAATTGCTTTGAATACTTTGAATATACTGGGGATAAGAGGGTTTTAGAGAACGACATTTACCCAATGCTTAAAGAAACAGCCGAATATTTTGAAAAGCTTTTAGTTGAAAGTGGCGAAAGATTTGTAACTTACCCTTGCTTCTCGCCAGAGCACGGCCCAAGAACAATGGGCAACACTTACGAGCAAGCTTTAATCTATCAGCTTTATGAAGATGCAATTACTTCTGCAAAAGCTCTTTCGGTAGATGCCAATTTAATTGAGAAGTGGAAAAATATTAAGTCAAGGTTAAAGCCTTATGAAATAGGGGCAGATGGTCAAATTAAAGAGTGGTATCACGAAACTACTCTTGGCTCAATTGGCGAATTCCATCACCGCCACATGTCGCACCTTTTAGGACTTTTCCCTTGTAATGTAATGAATAAAGAAAAAGACCCAGACCTTATAAAAGCGGCGGTTATCTCAATGAATCATAGAGGGGATAAAAGCACAGGCTGGTCAATGGGTCAAAAAATAAATACTTGGGCAAGAGTAGGCGATGGTAATAGGGCTCATAAACTTATTACTGACTTGTTCAAAAATGGAATGTACTTAAATTTCTACGATTTCCACCCACCATTCCAAATTGATGGTAACTTTGGCTTTACTGCTGGTGTTAACGAAATGCTTGTTCAAAGTCATTGCGGTTACATTGAGCTTTTACCTGCACTTCCAAGTGCTTGGCAAAATGGCGAAATTAAGGGCATTATTGCTCGTGGTAACTTTGAAGTTAGCGAAAAGTGGGAAAATGGTAAACTTGTTTCAGCCGAGATTTTATCAAAAATCGGTGGCGACTTAACTGTCGCATATTTTGGCGGTAACTTTGAAGCAGTATTACCTGACGGAAAAGTTTATAATTCAGTTAATCATAAACTAATATTACCAACAAATGTTGGCGACAAAATTACAATAGCTCTATAAAAGCAAAAAAATAACCTGCTAAGAATTTTCTTAGCAGGCCTTTTTATTTTGTTTTATTATTTGTTTTTCTTTGAAGACTTTTTAGCAGCTTTTTCAGCTTTAATCTTTGCCTTCATTGCTTCTTCTTCAGCCTTAAGACGAGCTACTTCGTCAGCGTCAGCTTGAAGCTTTGCTTCATATCTAACCTTTGCTTCATCGTAAAGAGCTTCAATTTCTTCAAGGTGAGTGTAGTTCTCAGCTTGTTCAATAATTCTCTTAGCATCAATATAAGGCTTTGCTGCACGGCCAAATATTACGTGCTGTTTAGTTTCAGCCTTTTGGTCAGCGCGTGCAATTTTACGCTCAAGAGTAAGCTGCTTGATTTGAGCTTTAATATCTTTAACTGCATTAAGGTCGTGGTTGTCCTTTGCTGCGTTAAGTTCTTTACCAAGCTCGTTAAGTTTTGTGTCACACTCGTCTTCTTTTGCGAAAAGGTCTTCAATAATTGTAAAGTCAGGCTCTTTGAATTCTTCACCATTTGCGTAATGCTTTTGAATTTCTTTGTAAGCAATAAGCTTTTTCTTTGCAATTTGAATAGCGAATTTTCTGTGTTCTTTTTCTTCTTCAGTTGCTTTTGGCATCATTCTTGCGTCATAAAGCTCTGCCTTAATTGCATCTTTGTTAAGAAGTAAAAGACCAGAAAGTCCTGCTGCATAAGTTTCTTTATATGCTTCAAGCTGTGCCTTGTAGAAAGGTGTTTGGAACTTGTCAAGCTCTTTGCAAACAAGTTCAGCAATTTCAATTTCTTCGTTAAGAATAACAGATTCTTTATAAGCTTTCTTTGCTTCTTTCTTTTCA
>JAZUGZ010000297.1:0-17390 GCA_045641425.1 Candidatus Fimenecus sp. | reverse complement strand
AAAGCCGAATTTACAAAAGCACAAGATTTACTAAATAAAATTAGAACAGAATTACAAAATGATTTTGAAGATATTATAATAGATACGGCGGTGTTTAGATGACTGAGCTTGAAAAAATATTAACTTCCCTTAAAAATGATGAAATAACACTCGAAGAAGCTGTTTCAAAAATTAAAACTCAGCCATTTGACGACTTGGGCTTCGCTAAAGTCGATTTACACCGAAAAATACGCCAAGGCACTTGCGAAGTCATTTATGGCGCTGGCAAAACAAGTGAGCAGATTATTGGTATTGTTAAGTCAATGTCCAAGGCTAATCAAAAAAATGTTATGATTACAAGACTCACCCCTGAATCTGCCGAAGAAATTTCAAAAGAAATCGACATCACATACGATAGCGTTTCAAAAATTGCCTTTACTGGCGAAAAAGAGGCCCAAAGCGGAATTGGTAAAATTGTCGTTGCAACTGGTGGCACAAGTGACATTCCAGTAGCCGAAGAAGCAGCCCTTACCGCCGAAATTCTCGGTAATGAGGTCGTAAGGCTTTATGATGTTGGCGTTGCAGGTATTCACAGGCTACTTTCAAGCAAAGAAGAAATTATGTCTGCGAGTGTTATTATTGCCGTTGCCGGTATGGAGGGTGCTCTTGCATCGGTCGTTGGCGGAATGGCTGACTGCCCAATAATCGCAGTGCCTACAAGTGTTGGTTATGGTGCTTCATTCGGCGGACTTTCCGCACTTCTCTCTATGCTTAATTCCTGTGCAAGTGGAGTTTCAGTTGTTAATATTGATAACGGATTTGGTGCAGGATTTTTAGCAAGCAGAATAAATCACATGGGAGGGAAGTTATGAAAACACTTTATTTTGAATGTTTAATGGGTGCTTCTGGTGATATGCTAACATCTGCCCTTTTAGAGCTAACCGAAAACCCAGATGAAGCAATTAAAAAGCTTAATAACTTACAAATTCCTAATGTTGAATTCATTAAAGAAGAAAGCAAAAAATGTGGAATAGTTGGCACTCACGTTAAAGTGAATATAAATGGTAAAGAAGAGCATGAGCATAGCCATTCTCACGGTCACTCACTTTTGGATATTGAAAAGTTTATCGGCTCTTTGAACTTAAACGAAAAAGTTAAAAACGATGCAATTTCAGTTTATAAAATAATTGCAGACGCTGAAAGCAAAGTACATTCAGTTCCAGTAACAGACATTCACTTTCACGAAGTTGGCACACTTGACGCAGTTGCTGACGTTACCGCTGTTTGCTATTTAATAAACGAGCTAAGCCCCCAAAAAATATTAGCTTCATGTGTTAACACTGGTAGCGGATATGTAAAATGTGCTCACGGAGTTTTGCCAGTTCCTGCCCCAGCTACCGCACTTATTTTAAGTGATATTCCAAATTATTCATCCGGTATAAATTCAGAGCTTTGCACACCAACTGGTGCGGCACTTCTTAAATATTTTTGTGAAGCATTTGAAGAAAGACCTTTAATGAAAAATACAAAAATCGGCTACGGAATGGGCAATAAAGATTTTGATACCGCTAACTGTGTTAGAGCATTTTTAGGCGAAGCTCAAAACACAAAAAGTCAAATTTTTGAGCTTTCGTTTAATGTTGACGATATGACCGGCGAAGAAATTGGTTTTTTAACTGAAGGGCTTCTAAAAATTGGCGCTAAAGAGGTTTTCGCAACTTCAGTTATTATGAAAAAATCTCGCCCAGGAATTTTAATAACTACTTTATGTGATGAAGATAAAAGAGATGAAATTTTAACCTTTATTTTCAAAAATTCCACTACTCTTGGAATTCGTGAAAATATTAAAAATCGCTATACACTAACTCGTGAAATTAAAACTATTCAAACACCACTTGGTGAAATTAGAGAAAAAATTTCAAAGGGATTTGGTGCAGAAAAAAGCAAATATGAATATGATGACCTTGCAAAAATTGCAAGCGAAAACTCACTTTCATTAAAAGAAGTTAAAGCAATAGCAGACCAAAACAAATAAAAACAAAGCACACTAAGAGAAATCAAAGTGTGCTTTTTATTATAGAAAATATTGAATTGCTTTTTGAAATTCTTCAATGGCTTTTGTGTCGCCGTCTTCTATGGCATGGGCAATGCAATGAGTTATGTGTTCATTTATTATCTCTTTGCCAAGTCCATTTAGTGCCGAGGTTGAGGCTGAAAGCTGCATAAGAACATCAGCACAGTCCTCATCATTTTCTATCATTGTTTTAACGTGCTGTAAATGGCCAATAGCCCTTGAAAGCCTGTTAAGTTGTCTTTTTTTCTCTTCTGGGCTGTGAAAATGTGCCTTGTGTTCTTCTTTATCCATAATCTCACCTCAATCTGTTAATATTTTAACATATTTTTTTGTGCTACACAACCCCCCGGGGAGCTTGAAAATCAATATTTATTTTTTATAATATACTAGTAATTTAATTTCGGAGGTAAAAATTATGGCATGTTTTATAGTTCCTGCTGTTGAGGCTATTGCCGTTACAGCAACTTATGCAATCGCAAAAAGCAAGGAGCAAAAAATCACAGCTCCAAAGCTTGAAGGCTCAAACAACTTACCAAGCTGTGAAGTTAAGGTTAGCTTTTCTAAAAAGCTTTCTTGGCTTCTTTCACTTCTTTGGGGTGGCGTTCTTCTTTTAGCATTTGAACATTTTTGGCACGGCGAAATTCAGCCGTTCGCACCATTTCTTACGGCAATGGAAAGTCCTGAAGACACTACGGAAATGCTTCACGAAATGGCAACTGTTGGCGTAAGTATGGCAATTTCTGTTACAGTAGTTTGGGGTATTATTTGTGCTTTTGCTGACGCAAAGGTAAAAAACATAAAAAAAGCTATTGCAAAAGACAACGTTTAAGGAGACACTAAAATGACACTTTTAATCACACTTATTGCAGCAGTAACATCTTCAATTATTTGGTACACAAACGAAAATAGAGATACATATAAGCTCGGCACTCTTTCACTTATTTATTGGGGTGCTTCACTTATGTGGTTTATGGACTTTGTAGCAGAATACATTGAACTTCGTGCTGACTACTTCGTTCAGGAATTTGCCGACATCTTAAATGACTCACTTTTAGGTTTAACTGTTGTAGTAATTGGCCTTATTGCTTGGCTTATTATCCTTTTAGTAAAAGACCCAAAAGGCGTTTTAGTTAAGAAATTCGCAAAGAAATAATTGAACAGCAAGGAAAAATCAAAGCCACTCAAAAGAGTGGCTTAATTTTTTATCTTAATTTATTTTTGTTTTGACTTTTTCTTTTTAATCTTAACAATTATAAGAATTACTACACAAACTAAAACAGCTACGCCCAAAATAGAAAGACCAACAATAAGTGGAATATTTGGCTTTGTGCTTGGAATTGAAATAATATTTGGCATTGTGTCAATGTTTTCATTTTCAATTCGTGAAATGTAGTTCTGTTTTATTCCGGCGTTCTCTATAACGCTCTTTGCATCGTCATTCCAGTTAGCGTCAGGAACACAAACTGGGTCAATAATTTTAGTACCATATTCAAAAGTTTCTGTTGTTGTGTAAGAGTCAGAGGTTGAATAGTTGTGTTTCCAAGTGTTTTCGCCCTTGTAGCCCCAGTCGCCACAATCAACACAAGCAAAACTTGGGTTTATATCAATAACATTTCTTTCACCATAAACAAATTTTGTACCCTCGTCAACGTGAATACCACGAATGTGATAAGCCGCCTCAACGCCCTTTGTACCAATACCTTTAATGTAGTTTTCGCTAATAATTGTGTTTGGCATTTCGCTTAATGTGTAAATTGCACCACCATCGCCAAGAGTTGTAATACAATTATAAAAACTATTATTTATAATCTTATTGTTTTGACAAACAATTGATTTTTCATTTGGAATTACAGCACCCTCAGTACCATTGAAGTTCCACCAGCCCCAGCCAAGGCTAAGACCTGAGTATGGTGTATTTTCTATTTGGTTGTACTGGAAAGTCATATTCTCAACAGCGTGGAAAAGCACACCCGGGTTACCCCAAAAAAGTCTGCTTGTATTTTTAAACAGGTTGTTTGTAATCTTGAAATTACTACAAAGTGCTTCTTGATTTACATCATATTTTTCTTTGTCGCTGTGTCTGCCCTTTTCACTTCCCTTGTCACCTATATACATATTTTGAATATGGCCAATAAGCATTGCTGTGCCAGAAGTGTCGTAAACAATATTACCATCAAACGCAACATTTTGAACGTCATTTACAAATGAAATACCATCGTTACCAGTATGGCAAATTGTGTTATTCAAAAAGCTAATATCACTTGCAGAGCTTACGTAAACAGAAGCTGGGTTCGAGTCATACTCTCTATATAAATTCCCGTGCCAGTCACTGTCTGCAAATGCTTTTAAAGTCATTGCCCCTTGGTTGGTTGCTCTGCCGTGAGAAGAGTCTACCTCACACAAATTCCAGTCAGAATACGAAAATGTTAAGCCCTCAAACGAAATATTATGAACTCTATTTTCTTTGTTTTGACCTTCAACGTCAAAAAGAACATCAATTTCAGGTACTACAACATTTGCAGTATTTAAATCTTCATTTGCTCTCGCTTTGTAATAGAGTTTGTTTTCAGATTTGTCGAAGTAAAACTCACCCTCTTCGTCTAACCACTCAAACACATTGAAAATCATATTATTTTTCTTAAACTGGTATTCATTACCCCAGCCAAGCTGCTGTGCAAAAGCGGCATAAGGCATTTGAAGATTAGCAACCGTTGTAAGACCTCGTTTTTCAAGACTTTGAGCACAAACAATTGTTGTGTTCCACCTTGTTTGTGTCATAAATTCAATGTCGTCTTGATTTCGTGTATTTGCAGGGAGTTTTGACAAGCTAAATTTTACAGCTGAATAAACCTCGCCAGTTGTCCAAGCCCAATCTTTTTCGCCTTCAGTAATTGTAATCTTTTTAGTTCCGCCCTGTGCTTTTGCGACATTACTTGTCATGTAGCAGCGAGTTCCGTTGACATAAAGTGAACGAAGTTTTCTATCTCTTTCATATGTAATACTGTAAATTCCGTCGCCCTCACTTTTCCAAGTGCCAGTTAAAGCCCTACCACCGCTGATAATTGGCTTTGCACCTTTACTTGCGACATAACGAATTGTGCAGTTTTGGGTACCGCTGTCAGTTTCGTCAAATACAATTGTATCATTCAACTCGTAAACACCGTCAGCAATTTCAATTACAATATCGCCATTTGTTTTATTGAGAGTCTTTACGTGATTCTTCGCTTTTTCTATTGTTGCAAATGGCTTTTCTGCTGTACCATCAGAGTTTTTGTCATCTGCATTTGCATTTACATAAATTCGATAAGCCTCTTTAACATTTTCGTCTTTCTGTGCAAAAGAATTAACGCTAAATACACTAAATATTAAAAATAATGTTAAACAAATACTAAATGTTTTTTTCATATTACGCTCCCCCTATTATTTTTTGATATTATACTATATCAACACAAAAAATAATAGTCCTTTTATAAAATACTTTCTAATAAAACTACAAGTAGAAAATAACAAAAATTTATGTTACAATATAAAAAACAGATGAAATTCCACTGTTCGTGGACTAATTCCACGGCTCGTGCGTTCCAAATTACGAGTTATTTTGATATATTTTTCTTGAGGTGAACACATGGACTCAAAAGAAATAGGATTGTTTATCTCTTCTCTTCGAAAAGAAAAGGGATATACACAATCTGCACTTGCAGAAAAACTTAATATTAGTAATCGCACAGTATCAAAATGGGAAAATGGTGACGGGCTTCCCGACGTTTCAATTTTGCCAGAGCTTTCAAAGCTTTTAGGTGTTACAGTTGACGAAATTTTATCCGCTCAAAAGCACGACACCCCAAACATTACAGTAACCGAAATTGCAAGCAAGGAGAAAATCGACAACATTTTCCAAATTGCTTATGTTGTATCATTCTTCTTTGCTGTTTTTGGCGCAGTGCTTGGCACAGTAACCGAAATTTATAGCATTTGGGCGTTTAACATTTTGTTTTATACTCATTGGGAAATACTTTTCGTTGCAGTTTCGCTTTTCTCAATTGTACTGTCGGCAATGGTTTTTGCTGTTGGCG
Source organism: Candidatus Fimenecus sp. (assembly GCA_045641425.1). Taxonomy (GTDB): domain Bacteria; phylum Bacillota; class Clostridia; order Oscillospirales; family Acutalibacteraceae; genus Fimenecus. The sequence continues at coordinate 11,264 of JAZUGZ010000297.1, read as the reverse complement.
TAACTCGTATGAAAATTGCATACAGCAAAAAAGAAATCCTTGACAAATCAGCTTACAAAGGTTTAGCACTTGGAATTACACTTTCGTTTATGCCTTTGTCCTTTTTAGTTAGAATTGTTGATGTAGCTTCAAGGTCTGTGTATTTAGTTGAACTTTCTGCATTAACTTTAACATTTCTTTTGTTTCTAATCGTTCTTCTCGTTAGGAGAAAAATCAATGAAAAACTTAAGTAAAAAAGCACTAATAATTATAGGCTCAATTATACTAATAATCTTTTTTGTTCCGCTATTTCGTGGTATTTTCAATATTGGTAATCAGTTTGGAATGGCCCTTGGTATTGCCCTAATATTTTGCGGAATATTTATTGAAAAGCTAAAACAGTTTATAAAAAAACTATGTTCTAAAAAGCTGGGCAAAGCACTTGTATGTACTACCTTTTCAGTATTTATTATTTTTATGCTTGCATTTACTATAACATTTTCGGTTGTTACTGCTAACGCTTTTAGCAAAGACAATGTCAGCGGAACAGTTATAGTCCTTGGTTGTCAGGTTAGGGGCAATGTGCCAAGCCTACAGCTATCGCAAAGAATTACCGCAGCCAAAGAAGTGTTAAACACAAATAAAGACTCTTCTGCTGTGCTTTCAGGTGGTCAAGGCTTTGGCGAAGAAATTAGCGAAGCACAGTGTATGTATGAAAGACTTACAAATATGGGTGTTTCTGCCGACAGGTTATATTTAGAAAGCTCGTCTGTTAGCACTGAAACAAATCTTCAAAACAGCCTTAAAATAATTGAAGAAAACTCACTTGACAAAAATGTCTGCATAATTTCATCTAACTACCACCTTTACAGAGCCAAAATAATGGCAAAGCAAATGGGTTTTGACTCGGTAGAAGTTTACCCCGCTCATACAAACATTTACGCATACCCTACCTATGCTGCTCGTGAAGTCTTTGCGATTTGGTATTTGATTTTGTTTGGATGAGATGCAAATATGAAATTCACAAAATCTTTTACCTCGTTAATTTTGTATGTTTTATTTATTGGTTGTTTTAATATTTATTCCTTTGCAAACTCTTGGGTTTGGACAAGTGAAAATATACCATATATGTTTTTGCCACACACTATTATTTTGGCAACACTCATTGAGTGTGCAATTATCATTTTAATTGCAAAGCCTAAAAACACCCTAATTTCAGCATTTACTATTTTAGTGTGTAATGTGCTTTCTTTTACCGCATATTACATTTATGTTTTTATTAGAGATGCAAATGTATCATTTTGGTCAGTTTGGGGATATAATGCAAATCCTGTTTACTTTGCACTAACAATATTCTTTGAAATACCAATAGTTTTCCATCTATTAAGCAAAGATGTAGATAAACCAAAATTACTAATCGCCATTGTAAGTGCAAATACAATTACCACAATAATGTCACTTATTGCAGACCATTTACTTTGTCCGCATATAAGTTTTTAGAGCAAGGAAACTTGCTCTTTTTTTATATTCAAATTTGTGCTATACTAATCTTTACCACTTCTTTACTTTTCCTTTGCACTATCTTTGAACCCCTTTGGTTTAATTAGTACAACGGATTTAGGATTTTTTAAGAAACGGAGAAGACTTATGACAACTGTACTTGTGTGTGACGATGACGAAGCTATTCTTGAATCGTTACGAATTTATTTAAGTCAAGAGGGTTTTAACATAATAACAGCCGTTGACGGTGAAGACGCTCTTTCAAAAATTGAGCAAAACGAAATTCACTGTGTTGTGCTTGATATTATGATGCCAAAGCTTGACGGACTTAGAACAACACTCAAAATTAGAGAAAAATTTAATTTCCCAATTATTCTTCTATCAGCAAAAAGTGAAGATACCGACAAAATTACTGGTCTTGGCTTTGGGGCTGACGACTACGTAACGAAGCCGTTTAACCCACTTGAGCTCGTAGCTCGTGTTAAATCACAAATTAGGCGCTACGTAAACCTTGGTAGCCTGAGTGTTAAGTCAACCGAGCTTGTAACCGGTGGTGTGGTGCTTGACACAGAGTCAAAAACAGTTACTGTTGACGGGTCCGAAATTAAGCTTACTGCAATGGAGTTCAAAATTCTTGAATACCTAATGCAAAATATGGGCAGAGTTCTTTCTTCTTCACAAATTTACGAAGCAGTTTGGAACGAACCGTCTTACACAAGTGAAAAAACAGTTACAGTACATATTCGTAATATCCGTGAAAAAATTGAAATTAATCCTAAAGACCCGAAATACTTAAAGGTGGTGTATGGTCTTGGATACAAATGTGAAAAAATCTAAGAAGAAAACCGTAGGCAAAATTTTAATATTAGGAATTTTGGCTTTAACAGTTAAGAAAATTTTATCAGCACGAAAAAAGGGGGAGAAATAAAATGCAAGAAAATTTAAGTAAATTCAAATATTCTTCTATTTGCAAAATTCTTTGCGTTATTTTAGCTTTTGTTACTTTCGCCTTTAGTGCTTGGCACGGTGTTTTAGCACTCACTTCAATTTTTTATAAAGTTGACGGAGTTTATTCAGAAACAGAAAACACTGATGATTGGACAAACTCTATGCCATTTTACCGCTTGCTTATGAACGACGCCTTGGCTTGCGGTTATCAGCTTACAAACAAAGACGAAATAAATTATTACACAAAATATTTTAACGAAAACAAGCAAAAGTATGTTGACGAGGCTTTTGAACAGGTTAAAATACTTAAACGCGAAGCCAAAGACAATGCTGAATATGATTATAATGAGTATTACGATGAAGAATTAGGCGAAGTAGTTGAAGAATCAACAACCTTTATTGATTACTTTAATTATACAAGCGAATATTCAGTTTATGCCGAAGGTAGAGAGTTATTTACAGTACACCTTCACGGCGATATGACTAAAAAAGATGTCGAAGAAAAATTTAATAAAGCCGAGGAAAAAATTAAATATTCTTTTGAATCTGTTTATTTTTCTCGATATTATAACCTTGAAAATACTGACGCGAAATATTACGCAAAATATGGCGATGACCAAATCACTAATGATTATGAAAATCCGTCTATGTCTTACATCGGACCATTTGACATAAAAAAAGTTCTTTCAAGTGACTATTATTTAATTGTTAAAGACGGAAAACTTGAGTCAAAGGGAATTTGCAAAACTGTTGCTGGAGATGTTTACTCTGTCTTTACAAACAACAATAAATATGCAGAAAACATTGATCTTTACATTTATTTTAATGCTAAAGATATGTCAAAGCAGAACCTCGCAGATGCAATTTCTTCACTTAAAACAGCGAAATATTCAAACCTTTATCATTTCTCGGATCAAATGGTAAAGGTTAGCGAAAATTTAGAAAAGCATATTGCTATTTCAGCGGTTTCACTTTTATTAAGCTTTGTTTTTGCATTTGTTTACTTTAGTGTAATCGGCAAAAAAGACAGCGAAAGTGAAACAAAGCTTTTCTTCTATGACTACATTCCATTTGAAATTGGACTTTCGGTAGCGGGTGGGCTTTCAGGTTTAGCTATTTACCTTGTAGCACTTTTCGAAGACCGCTTCGACCTTTCAATACTCGTGTTGTATTTAGGCATGGTCGCATTGATTGTTTGCTGGGTACTTTTGTTTATGCTTTCTTCGTCTTTCTCACGAAACTTTAGAAGTGAGCGAAAGTTCTACAAATACCTTTTAACATATTGGGTGTTCTTTGCAATCGGAAAATGCATTAAATATACATTTTTATTTATTAAATCGGTGTTCAGAGCAATCGGTAACTTCAATAGAAAAGTTTTTGCATCTGCTAAACGCACATTCAACGCATTTTTATTTAAGACCCACAGCTTTAAGCGAAATATTTTGGCAGTTACAATAGGTTGGCTAATTCTTAACTTTATTTTATTCGGCATTATTTGTGCTTGCTATGTTGAAGAATTTGCATTTGGTTTCTTTGTGGCATTAGCTTTAATAGTTCTTGACTTCTTTACACTTCGTAAATTTGGGGAATACGTTAAAAATCTTGATATGATTATTGACGCTTCTTCTCGCCATGAAGATATTTTAGTGGATTTAGAAACACTTGACCTTTCTCTGAAAACTCTTGCCGAGAGTATGCGCTACACTAATGCAGAGCTTCAAAATGCTATTGCAAAGGCGGTTAAAGACGAGCGCCTTAGAACAGAGCTTATTACAAATGTTTCTCACGACTTAAAAACTCCGCTTACGTCAATTATCACTTATGTTGACCTACTTTCAAAGTGTGATATTCAAGATGAAAAAGCAAAGGAATATATTAAAGTGCTTGACGACAAGGGCGGAAAGCTTAAACGCTTAATTGACGATTTAATTGAGGCTTCAAAGGTAACAAGTGGTAATGTTACAGTTAACCTTACGCCAATAAATTTAACCGAGCTTTGTTTACAATCAACTGTTGACGCTCAAACTGATTTTGAAAAGGCTGGTCTTGAATTAGTTGTAAAGCAAGGCGAAAAACCAACAATAGTTATTGCAGACGGTAGCAAGGCCAATAGAGTTATTGAAAACCTACTTTCAAATGCTCGAAAGTACAGTGCAAAGGCTTCACGAGTTTATGTTAATGTTTATACAGAAAACAATTTCGGTGTATTCGAGATTAAAAATGTGTCTGCACAAGCTCTTGACATTACCCCTGACGAACTTACAGAACGCTTTGTTCGTGGCGATAAATCTCGTAATCAAGACGGCAACGGTCTAGGTCTTTCAATAGCAAAAGAGCTTTGCAATCTTCAAAACGGAAAGCTGGACTTGCAAATTGACGGCGACCTTTTCAAAGCAAGAGTCCTTTTCCCTACAAAGTAAATTTATAAAAAATGCGATTCATTTGAGTCGCATTTTTCTTTTTCTAAAATTGCATTTATTAAGATTAGATGGTATAATAAATATGTATAAACAAAACCGAAAGGATTGAGTGTTTTGAGAAAAGTAATTTGTATAAATGATGGTTGGGATTTCACAAAAGAAAATATTACCGAAAAGGTGAATTTGCCACACACTTGGAATGCTGTTGACGGGCAGAGTGACAAGAGCTATTACCGTGGCAAATGTGCCTACAAAAAAACTTTAGAAAAGCCAAATGGTAAAGCTTTCCTTGAAATAAATGGTGCAAACATAAAGGCTGAAGTTTTTGTTAATGGAATTTCTGTTTGCGAACACAATAACGGCTACTCAATGTTCCGTACAGACATTACTCCATTTTTATATAAAGAGCAAAACACACTCGAAATTACTGTCGATAACTCCCCTGACGAGCTTTTATACCCTCAAGTTGCCGACTTTACTTTTTATGGGGGACTTTACAGAGATGTAAATTTAATTTGTGAAGTTGCAGACACTCATTTTGCACTTCTTGACAAGAGCAAAAACGGAATTTACATTACCCCTAAAAATGACGGAACTGTATATATTAAAAGCTTTATTGAAGGCTCTGCTGACGAGGTTACAAAAGAGTTTACAATTACCGATAAAGACGGAAAAGAAGTTGCAAAAGCAGAAATAAATGCTACCGAACACATTGCAAAGCTTACTGTAAAAGAGCCTACACTTTGGCAAGGTATTGAAAATCCATATCTTTACACACTTTCGGCAAAGCTTATTAAAAATGGCGAAGTAATTGACGAAGTTACTGACAGCTTTGGCTTTAGAGAATTTTATTTTGACGTTGAAAAAGGATTTTTCCTTAACGGCGAACACTTAAAACTTAAAGGTGTTTCTCGCCACCAAGACCGTGAATTTATGGGCAACGCAATAACCGAAAAAGAGCACAAGGAAGATATTGATTTAATTTGCGACATTGGTGCTAACTCAATTCGCCTTGCCCACTACCAGCATGACGAAAAATTTTACACAGAATGTGATAAGCGTGGTCTTTTAGTTTGGGCTGAAATTCCAGTTATTTCAAGCTTTTCTAAAAAGAAGCAACCACAAGCTCGTTTAATGCTCGAAGAGCTTATTCGCCAAAACTACAACCACCCATCAATTTACTGCTGGGGTGTTCAAAACGAAATTTCAATAGCTTCGCCATCTCGTGCGCTTGTTGACGGAATTACTGAGCTTAACAATATTGCTAAAAAGCTTGACGAAACAAGACCAACCACTTGCGCTCAAGTTGCATTTAGCTCTATTACTTCAAAGCTTAATTACATTACAGATATTATGGGTTACAACCACTACTTTGGCTGGTATGTTCAAACCGCTGACCAAATTGACACTTGGCTTGACGAGTTCCACAAAACTAATCCGCAAATTAAACTTTGCCTTTCAGAATACGGTGCAGAGGGTATTACTACTCTTCACTCGTCAAATCCTGTTCAAGGGGACTATTCTGAAGAATACCAAGCAATTTTCCACGAAAAATATATTGAAGCTATCAATAAACGCGACTGGCTTTGGGGCTCTTATGTTTGGAATATGTTTGATTTTGGCTCTGCAATTCGTAACGAGGGCGGAGTTAAGGGTAGAAACAACAAGGGCCTTATGACTATTGACCGAAAAATCAAAAAAGACTCTTTCTATCTTTACAAGGCTTATTGGTCAAATGAAAAATTTGTTCACATTACAGGCGAGCGTTATATTGACAGACCTTTAGGCGATGGGGAAATTAAAGTATATTCAAACTGCGACTCGGTTACACTTTCAGTAAACGGAAAAGAACAAACACTCTCTGCCCACAAGGTTTTCAAATTCACAGCAGAAATAGTAGAGGGCGAAAATGTTATTGTAGCTTCTTCTAATGGTGTTTCTCACGAAATTAAAATCAATGGTACCGCCACACCAAACGAGTCTTACGAGCTTGGCGAAAATAATGGTAGCTTTGTTCGTAACTGGTTTGAATCAAGTGACGAAATTAAAGACGATAGACTTTCGCTCAACGACAATATTGGTACAATTCTTAACCACCCTGAAATTCAAAAGGTTATGAAGTCACAAGCTGGTAAAACATTTACAGTACCAAATGCAATTGGCAAAATTTCATTAAAACCAATAGTTAAAATTGCAGAAAAAACAAAGAACGGTAAACGATATATTGACCTTGCAAACCAGTATTTACAGTCAATTAGAAAGGACTGATTAAATGGAAAAGCGAAAATTTGGTATTCGTGACCTATTCGGCTACTCAATGGGCGACTTTGGGTGCAATATGTGCTTTGCACTTATAACTAACTATATGATGCTTTACTACACCCAGTACATTGGTCTTAAAATGACCGACTGGGCGTGGATTATTATTGTCGGTAAAATTTGGGACGCAATTAACGACCCTCTTATTGGCTCACTGGTTGACAATGTTCGCATTTCTAAAAAGAGTAAGTTTATGCCATGGATTACAATTGGCGGATTTGCACTTATTTTTACAACTACACTTGCATTTTTACCTATACAAAATGGTAGCTACGCATTTAAGGTTGCATTTTGCCTTATAGCTTATTGCCTTTGGTCAGTTGCTTACACACTCGCTAATGTGCCTTATGGTGCTCTTCACTCAAGCATTACTGATGTACCAAGTGAGCGAACAAACCTTTCAACCTTTAGAAGTATTGGTGCTGGCCTTGCACAAGGTCCTTTAATGATGTTGCCAATTTTTGTTTACAACAAGCAAAACGAGCTTATTGGCTCTCGCTTTGTTTATATTGCTCTCGGCTGTACTCTTGTAGGCTTTATTGGATTTACACTTGTGCGTGTTTTAGTTACCGAGCGAGTTCATGTTGAAACAGAAAAGAAAAAGTTTAACTATTTTAACACTATTAAAAGCTTCTTTACTAATAGTTCACTCATTGCTGCGACTATTGTTACCTTTGTGCAGATTATCTGCTTTATGTCAATGCAATCGGTTAACTCAATTATTTTCCAAACCTATTTTAAGAATGCAAAGCTCGTAACTGTTGTTAACTTTGTAGCTTACATTCCGCTTGTTGTTTTAATTCCATTTATTGGCAAAATCACAAAGAAAATTGGTAAAAAAGGAATTACGGTAATTTCAGCTGCTATTGGCTCGGTTACTGGTCTTGTAAGTTTATTTTTACCATTAAAACCAGAAGCAAAATCTTCTATTCCAGTTTGGATAGTAGTTTTAATGCTTTTCTATATTTCAAATGCGGTATTCAACATTCTTGTTTGGGCAATGGTTGTTGACTGTATTGACTATAACTTTGAAAAAACAGGCTCAAGGGATGAAGGCTCAACCTACGCGCTTTATTCATTCTTTAGAAAGCTGGCTCAAGGTGCTGGCTCGGCAATTTCGGCACTTGCACTCGCCTCCTGCGGATATGTTGAATCCCTTGGAGCAAACCAAACTGCAAAAACAGCACTAAACATTAAAAATATGTATCTTTACTTTATGTTTGGCGGTGCTGTAATTACATTTGTAGTAATGAAATATATGTATAATATTAAAGAGAAAACAGAGGAAAAATAATGGCAAACGCATTAGGACATCTTAAAACAATTACAAAGCATAGGCACTTAGTAATAAAGCATTGCTTTAAGGCTGGAATAGGTTTTCAGGGACTTCGCCACGACCTTTCAAAATACTCCCCTATTGAATTTTTGAATGGTGCAAAATATTATGACGGACACAGAAGCCCTAACGAGCTTGAAAGAGCCGACAAAGGCTACTCAACAGCTTGGCTTCATCACAAAGGCAGAAACCGACATCATTTTGAATATTGGACCGACTACGACCCAGTTAAAAAGAAAAATGCACCTGTTAAAATGCCTATAAACTATGTTGTTGAAATGTTTTGTGACAGAGTAGCGGCAAGCAAAATATATCAAGCTGAAAATTATACTGACCAGCACCCTATTATGTACTTTGAAAGAGGCAGAGACCACAGAATTATACACCCTGAAACCTCTGACTTACTTGAAAAGCTACTCCGAATGCTCAGTGAAGAGGGCGAAGAAAAAACCTTCGCCTACATAAAAAATACACTCTTAAAGCAAAAGGACTATTGAGGAGATATTTTATGAAAAAAGCACTTAAAATCATGGGTAAAATTTTACTTGTAATTTTGATTTTAGTAATTGCTTTCGTACTTGTAGTTTTTACATACGACAGAGTTAAAAAATCAAAAGAGCATAAGCTACTTAAAAATGCAGGGTACGAAAATCTTGTATCAGTTGGCAATTACTCTTTAAATGTTAAAATAAGTGGAAGCGAAAATCCACAGCACAACATTGTTTGCATTGCTGGTATGGATGTTGCTGACTTTTCTGTATCTTTAAGCAAGGTTACCTCTGAACTCTCAAAAGAAAACAAGGTAATTTTTATTGACCGAGCAGGCTATGGCCTTTCAGACGATACATTCAAAAATCAAGACATAGACCGTATTGTAAATGATTACCGCAACGCTCTTCAAAATGCGAATATACCTGCACCTTATGTGCTTATTTGTCACTCACTGGGTGGAGTTTATACAACCTATTGGGAGTGCACCTACCCTGACGAAATTGAAGCAGTAATTTACCTTGACCCTACAAACATTTTAAGCCTTGACGAATTTTCTGATGATGTTTGGGTTGCAGGTGCTGACGAATTTATAAGTGCTATAGGCTGCAAGCTCGGTTTTTATCGTTTAGCAAATTACTTTATACCAAAAAAGCCTTGGGGTGGAATAGACAAAGAAAATGTGCCATACTCTGCTGCATTGTCAAACATAACTGGATATAGCTTTGCTATGTATTCAGAGGCTAAAAACACTGTTGCTAATGTTACAAAGGCACACCAAAGCATTGTAAAAACAGAAATACCAAAGCTCTTTATTGATGCAAGCCCTAAAAATGCTGACGATTTAGTAGAAAGATATGAATATGTAAAATATCTTTACGAGTCTGTTGGAGCAGAAGCTCCTCCTTTCGTTATAGAAATAATTAGTAACCACGAAAAAGCAGAAGAAATATTTAATGATTATGATTTCAAAAGCGACATAGATTTAGGTGCTTCATATGCAAAGGCTTTAGGTAATTGCAAATACGAAAATGTACCAGGTTACCACTATATATTTATGCAAAAGCCAGAGAAAGTAACAAATCTTTGCACCAGATTTCTAAACTCATTAGATGAAAATTAACTAAAAGTTGTATAATAAAAAGACCTCGTATGAGGTCTTTTTTATTATTCTATCGGTATTTCTATATAAGAGTTGGGTATTTCTTTTGGTGTGTATATTCCCTCGCCGAAAACTCGTGAACGAAGCACTACCTTGTCATCATAAACAGATATAATGTACCCTTGTGTCATATTCTTAAATTCCCCATGATTTATAACGCCAACAGTCGGCACAGAAAGTGCCTTAAAGTTTCCGTAATCTTCAAAAGTATATTCCGAAGTACAATAATGCAAATGCCCAGTTACAAAATAAACATTAGGGTATTTTGACAAAATTTCTTTAAGTTTATTTGATTGAAGCCCAACAGAGCCACGCCACTTACCTTTACCGAGAAAAGTTTTCGGAAGTCCGTTAGTGTGTTTTAGCGTTTGATGGTTAAAAACAAATATAGGAGTGTTCTTTGTTGCTGTTTTTATATCTTTTTGGAGCTTTTCAAGTTGATTTTTGCCAATAAAAGAAGCCTCAAAGGTTGATGCATCAGTACCCATCATAATAAAACGAACGCCGTTTAAGTCACGAGTGTAATAATATGTATCGTTTTCATCTTTTTCGCCAAAGTCTAAAGAATTTACAAACTCTGTAAATCGTTTAACTTGCTTTTTATAGCCTCGAAGTCTTACATCGTGGTTACCAGATACAGCAAAAATCTTTTCACACTTGCCATTGGCTCTGTCTAAAAGTTTTTTGACCATTTTGTATTCACATTTTGCGCCATATTCGGTAATGTCACCGCATAAAACCAATGCGTCAAGCGTGTCGCCATTTTTAATATCTTCAATAGCAGAAAAAAATCGTGCAGAACGAAGTGGCGAAATCATTGACACCTGTGGGTCGCCAAAAACGGCAAAGGTCAACTTGGCATTTTTATCTTTTTTAATTAAATCGTCTTTAGCTGGAACAAGCATATTTTTTGAATTCAGCATTTTGTTAAGTGCCTTGTCCATATTGTTAAAAAGATAGTTTGAAAGTGCCATTTTTTCACCCCTATTTTTTCTCTTATTAATCATTATAATCGTTTATGTTAATAAATACAAGCTTGTTAAAAAATAAACACTGAAATCTCATAAAATTGGGTAAAATAATGCTGTATTTTTATTGATTTATTAAATGG
>JAZUGZ010000296.1:0-4073 GCA_045641425.1 Candidatus Fimenecus sp. | reverse complement strand
ATAATTAAAAATTAAGAATTTTTAGAGCAGATGTTAATTCATCTGCTCTTTTTTTATTGATAAAAATATTCATATATGATAAAATGATTTCAAACCTAATTTAAGGGAGAATTATTATGTCAAAAGTTTGGGAAAAAGTATATTCAACCGCTGTTAAACTCGGCGAAAAATTAACTAATAGTGTTTCACAAAATGAGGCACTCGCGGCACTTGGCGACCCTACTGTTACTGAGGGTATGCCAGAAATTTTAAGAAAGGCAGCCGCTGAAACTTGCGTTTTGCTTAAAAATAACGCTGTTTTGCCTTATAGCGAGGAAACAGTTGTTTCAGTATTTGGTAGAAACCAAATTGACTGGTTCTTTACTGGTTATGGCTCTGGCGGCGATGTTAAAAAGCCTTATGGTAAAAATTTAATTGATGGTTTAATAGATTGTAATATCAAAATAAACGAAGAGCTTGCAGAGATTTATAAAAAATATTCTGCTGAAAACCAAATTGACCACGGCGTTTGGGGTATGTGGCCAAGATTTTACCCTGATATGGCTCTTACGGAAGAAACAGTTAAAAATGCCGCACAGAAAAGCAGTGATGCTATTTTTATTATTGGTCGTTCTTCAGGCGAAGACCGTGAAAACACACTCGAAAAGGGTAGCTATTACATAACTGATGAAGAAAAAGAGAATTTAACACTTATTACAAAATATTTTGACAAGGTTACAGTTCTTCTTAACATAGGCTGTGTAATAGATATGTCTTGGGCACAGGATTTAGGCGATAAAATCGGTGCTATTTTAATGGTTTGGCAAGGTGGTATGGAAAGTGGTACTGGTATTGCCGACCTTCTTTGCGGTAATGTAACACCTTGCGGTAAACTCCCTGACACTATTGTAAAGAATTATGACAGAGCATACTCTAACTTCGGTAAAAAGGCTTACAACGAATATAAAGAAGATATTTATGTAGGTTACAGAGATTTTGAAACAAACCGCCCTGACGAAGTTCTTTACCCATTCGGCTTTGGACTTTCATATACTACATTTGATGTGAAATATGAAAATACAGAAGTTTTAGAAGATGAAGTTAAGTTTAATGTAACTGTTACAAACACTGGCAAAACAAAGGGCAAAGAAATTGTAATGGCTTTTGTCGAGAAGCCAAAAGGTGTACTCGGTAACCCTGACAAAGAATTAGTTGCATTCTCGAAAACTCGCGAATTACAGCCAAATGAAAGTGAAACGTTAACTCTTACAGCTTCTAAATATTCATTTACATCTTACGATGACTGCGGTAAAACCGAGTTTCCATATTCTTATGTTTTACAAAGTGGCGAATATAGCATTTACATTGGTAAAAATGTAAGAGATAACGAAAAAGTATGGAGCTACTACCAAGAAAATACAGAGTGCTTCGAGGAGCTTAAACAAGTTTCAGCGGCACAAGAAGATTTTGACAGAATGGTAGTTCTCGATGACGGAGTAAAATACGAAAAAGCCCCAAAGAGAACTTACGACCTTAAAAAGATTATCCTTGATAATATTCCACAGCCAATTCCAACAACTGGCGACAAAGGACTTAAACTTTCTGATGTCAAATCAGGTAAATGCACAATGGACGAGTTCGTTGCACAACTGGATTTAACCGAGCTTGAAGCAATTTCAAGAGGTGGCTACAAAATGGACTACCCACTGGGTGCAAAGGGTAACGCCGGTGCTATTGGTGGCGTTCTTGAAAGCCTTAGAGAAAAAGGTGTTCCACCAGTAATTACAACTGATGGCCCTTCGGGTATTCGTCTTCTTTTCTACTGTTCACTTATTCCAATTGGTACTGGATTTGCCTCAAGCTTTGACGAAGAGCTTATTGAAGAGGTTTACTCTGCAATTTCAGGGGAAATGAAAGAAAAGGGTAGTGACATTTTACTTGCCCCTGGTATGAATATTCACAGAAATCCGCTTTGCGGACGTAACTTTGAGTATTATTCAGAAGACCCAATTTTAACTGGTAAAATGGGTGCGGCGGCTGTTCGTGGTATTCAAAAATGTGGCGGCTCGGCTACACCTAAACACTATGCTTGTAACAACCAAGAATTTAACCGTACTCATAATGACTCTCGTCTTTCAGAAAGGGCACTTCGTGAAATTTACCTTAAAGGATTCGAGATTTGCGTTAAAGAGGGCAAGCCAAACTGCATTATGACATCTTACAATAAGATTAACGGAGTTTGGGGACATTACAACTATGAACTTTGCCAAAGAGTATTGCGTGACGAGTGGGGCTTTGACGGAATGGTAATGACAGACTGGTGGATGAGAAGAAGCAAATCCCCAGAATTCCCAAAAATGTGTGATAACGCTTACAGAGTTCGCTCTTCAGTTGATGTGCTTATGCCGGGTGGCGACAGAGTTGGCAAAGAAAAGCCAGACGGAACACTTCTTAAAACTCTTGGCAAGGCCGAGGGTATTACAACTGGCGAAATGCAAAGAACAGCAAAACGAGTTCTCGAGATGTGTATTAAATATATCTAATAAACACCAAAACCCACTATGCTTTTTTACATAGTGGGTTGAATTTTACTATATTTTCAAATTCTACTAATTTTCTACCCCTATTTTTCTTGAAAATTTGAGATGGGTTTTGTATAATCAGCTCAGGAGGTGTAACTATGGACAAATACAAATTTGGAAATAGGCTTTGCTCACTTCGTGAAGAAAAAGGACTTAGTCAAAAAGAACTTGCAACAATTCTTGACGTGTCTGACAAAGCAATTTCAAAATGGGAAAACGGACAGTCAATTCCAAGAATAGAAACTCTTGAAAAAATTGCCGAAGTATTTAACGTAGGTCTTGATACACTTTTGAATGATGATGAAGTTGAAATGGAACGCCACCGAGTAAAACGTAATATTTTTAGAAATAAATATAAGGGCAATAGGCGAATTTTTGTTTCTTTTGGGTTAGGTGCGATTGGCTTATCTTTTATTTGGTGCATAATAGATTTGATTATTCATTTTTGTTTTAATAAATCTAATTTGGAAGTTGCTTTGACTCAAAATATAAGTGTTCTTATTTTTCCAATTGGATTTTTGACCATTTATGCATTTCTCAACTCTTGGTTGCTTAGGTTAATTTCTGGCATAAAAGATTTTTTTCTTGGTGGGGCAAACTGTATATCTGTTGAAAATTCAGAACATAGATTGTTAAATGTTGTAAATGGTGTTAGCTGTATTTTTTCACTTTTACCATTTGCAATTGGTGTTGCAAGCTTTGACGCAGACCTTTCACTTATTCATTATGTTACTGTTTATTCTGCTTCATTTGTGCTATTAACAATTAACCTTTTAACAAGTGAATATGCAAACATTTCTCTGTATTTTACTAAAAATGGTGTGTTTGAAAAAAGTATTGACTATGGAGATTTTTATCCATATTCAAAAATGGAAATTATTGAAAGCAATATTGAAGATATACACCTTGTAAAAACAGATAAATTGAAAATAAAATTCAAAATAGCTGAAAAGAAATTTAAGGTGTCAATCCCAGAGCAACACATAGAAACAATATGTTCATATATGAACATTGATTATGATGAGAAGAAAATTCAGAAAAACTCTACAAAACCTAAACCAATTTATTATATTCTTGTAGGAATTGGTGCGGCTATAATGTTCTTTGGCTTTGTAATGTTTATGAGCAATATGCAATTTGATACAATTGAGGTTGATTATACAAAGCCAAGTAAGGAGTTTATTCCTTTAGACGGTATGACATCAGTTGTTAAATATAACGATAGGCTATATGCTTTCACAGAACAAAATAGTGCTGTTGATGTTTTTGATTTAGACGGAAATTTTATTTATGCAAATCAAATAACAAATCATCCAAAAGGAATGGCAGAATATTATTTGGTTAATGATAATCTTTATATTAAAGATAAATTGGGTGATTTGTACAGATATGACCTAAACGGAAACTTTTTAGGTAGGTGTGTAGTTTTTTATAAAGATGAAGATGTAGCAACAATTTCAAAATATGACAAAAATAATAAGCTAATTTCTTCTTTTGAAACTGAAGAAGAAA
>JAZUGZ010000295.1:0-4096 GCA_045641425.1 Candidatus Fimenecus sp. | reverse complement strand
TTGTTATTCCGAAATATTAAACAATGCAACTCCACAAATTTATTTTGCAAATATTGAACAAAAAGATTATAAATACAAAATGATTTCAATTAGCAATAATATAGTTGAAGCAATAAATAATGCAGAAAATCACGAAAAAGATTTGAGCGTTAAAACTTTGGGAGAAGAAAGTGTTTTTATTGTTGCTTTTGAAGAAAATCATATTTTTTACCAGCAACAGGGCGAACTTCTTTATGAAAATGGAAAGTATTATTGGTATCCTTATCAAGGACTTCCTAATTATAGTGATAGCCCTTATTTGATAGACGAAACTTATTACAATGAAATTGAAAAATTGTTTTCGTATATGCACAAATAAATATTGGCGTAATAACAAAACCCCCGAGAAAATCTCGGGGGTTAATTTTTTTGTTTAATCTTCAATTAGATTTTGTAACCATTCTTGCGAAGAATGTCGTTAATCTTGTCGCTTGTGTCAAGAAGCTGGCTAATTGACTTGTCTTGGTTAAGAGTGTCAATGATGTATGAAAGGTATTTAGAACAGTCAACTTCGCAGTACCATTCAGCATCTGAAAGCTCAGGAATTCTGTAAACAAGGTTTGTTGTGAATGCCTTGTCAAATACACCGTTTTTATATGCATTGTCAAATGATGCAAGACCTTCGCAGAAAAGACCAAATGCAGAGAAAAGGAATACTCTGTTAGCACCAAGGTCTTTAAGCTTTGAAGCAACTTCAAGCATTGACTCACCAGATGAAATCATATCGTCAACAACAATAACATCTTTGCCCTCAACGTTTGAGCCAAGGAATGAGTGCTCTAAAATTGGGTTTCTACCGTTAACAACTCTTGAATAGTCACGGCGCTTGTAGAACATACCAAGGTCAAGACCTAAAACTGTTGAGTAGTAAATGCAACGGCCCATACCACCTTCGTCAGGGGAAATAACCATCATATGGTCCTTATCAAAATTAAGACCGCTAACATTGTTAACAAGTGCCTTAATCATTTGATATGCAGGAGAAACATTTTCAAAGCCACAAAGTGGAATTGCATTCTGAACTCTTGGGTCGTGAGCGTCAAATGTAATAAAGTTCTCAACACCCATTTGTGAAAGCTCTTGAAGTGCAATAGCACAGTCAAGTGACTCACGAGATGAACGCTTGTGCTGTCTGCCTTCATAAAGCATTGGCATAATAACTGAAATTCTACGAGCTTTACCTTCAACTGCTGAAATAGCACGCTTAAGGTTAGCAAAGTGATCGTCAGGACTCATAGGAACAGGTGTTCCATACATTTTGTAAGTGATACCGTGATTGAACATATCACAAACAATGAAAATATCATAACCACGAGCTGTGTCGTGAAGTGAGCATTTAGCTTCGCCAGTACCAAAACGAGGGAATGTAGCGTCCATAATGTAAGTGTCACGCTCGTAACCCGCAAAAGCAATTGTGCTCTTGTGTTCGCTTTCCTGCTGTGAACGCCATTTAATAAGATATTTGTCAATCTTAGCAGCAAGTTCTTCGCAACCAGGAAGTGCGATAATTCCTAATGGGCCGTATGGAATAGTAGTAATTTCTCTGTTAGCCATTTTAAGTCCTCCGCATCAAAAAAATATATAAAATTTGTAACATATATATTCTACTAAATTCTACACTTTTTTCAAGCCCTAAATATGAAAAAATTAAATTTTAGTGAAAAGCATGGTCAACAGTAATAACACAGAAATATCTTTCGTCTATTTTGCCCATTGCTTCTTCAATTTTTTGGCAAACTTCACGATCAGTCATTTTAATGCCGTGTGGAACGACTGTGTCAAAAATCAAATTTGTATGTGTTGGGCCGTCAACAACTCTAAAATCGTGAATTGTAAGTTCAGGGTGAATTTCTGCAACTGTTTTAGTTGTGAGTGAGCGAAGCTCGTTAATTCTTTCGTCATCTACTACAACTGGGTCCATGTGAATTGAAATAAGCATAGAGAATTCGTTGTAAATATCACGCTCAATAATGTCAATAACATCGTGAATTTCCATAATATCCGCATTTGACGGCACTTCAGCGTGAGCAGAAGCAAATCTACAAGCAGGGCCATAGTCGTGAATAATCATATCGTGAACGCCACAAACAAATGGGTAGGACATAATTTTTTCGGTAAGTTCTTCAACAAATTCTTCTTCAGGGGCACGGCCTAAAATGTCGCCAAGCGTTTCTTTAAGAATACCAAATCCTGCAATAAAAATAAACATAGCAACAATAACACCAAGGTAGCCGTCTATGTTGATTTTTGAAAATGCTGAAACAATAATTGAAATTGCCGCAACAGAGGTTGCTAAACAGTCGCTAAAGCTGTCTTTCATAACAGCAATCATAGGTGCAGAATTTATTTTTTTACCGAGCTTTTTGTTAAATAATCCAAGCCAAAGCTTTGCAATAATGCTGACGATTAAAATCGCAAGCGAAATAAAACTGAATTCAACTGGCTCTGGGTTAATAATTTTTTGTATTGAACTTTTAAGAAGCTCAATTCCCATAAAGAGAACGAAGAATGAAACTATAAGCGCTGAAATATATTCAACTCTGCCGTGACCATAAGGGTGGTCTTTATCGGCAGGCTTTGCCGCAATTTTAACACCAAAAAGTGAAACAATTGACGAACCAGCATCTGACAAGTTGTTAATTGCATCAGCGGTAATTGAAATACTACCTGAAATAATACCAGCAAAATATTTTGCTGCTGCAAGAATTAAGTTTACAACAATGCCTGTAATGCTACCAAGAACACCATAAGATGTTCTTACGCGTTTATCCGTAACATTTTCGTGGTCACGAACAAAAAGCTTTAAGAGTAATTGGGTCATTTTTGTGCTGCCACCTTTGCATCATATTCAAGAATACCGTGAACACTGCCCTTTGCCATGCTGAACCAAAGCTCTGCAATTTGTCTTGGTGTTCTTTCAGTGTGATTTGTAAGCCAAGAACGAGTAATGCCAATTCCGGCATATTTGAAATATTCATAAATAAGGTCATAGCGTTCTTTTGTAAGGTCAGGGTATGCTTCTGTAAATAATTCATAGCATTTTTTACCTAAAAGAGCGCTTGTTGATTCTGCAAAATTCATATTATTATGTCTGCTTAAAAGCACTGCACAAATGTCAGAATTTTGGCTTAAAAAAGTACAAATATCAAAAAGAATTTCAACAGGCTCATCTTTAATTCTTTGAACAGTAACATCACTTAAAAGCTTGTTAAAGCCATTGTAAATCTCAGTCTGAATAGATTCAACTAAATTGTCAATGTCTGTGTAATGAAGGTAAAAAGTACCTCTGTTAATATCAACTCTGTCTGCAAGCTCTTTAACTGAAATTTTGTCAATGCTTTTTTCTTGAGCTAATTCCATAAGACCCTTGCGAATAAGTTTTTTTGTTCGTCTAACTCTGCTATCGTTTTCATTTATTGCCATAGTTATTGACCTCCTTGTCTATTACTGTATATCATAATACAAAAATGTTCAATAATCAACATGTTTTTACATTTTCTGTAAATATCATTAAATATTTACACTAAATATTGTATAAATATATGTAGCAATATTGCGAAACTTGTGATACAATATTAAATGTATATCTATGTTCAAAACAAATTTCTTATGAAAGCGAGCAAAATCATGGCATTTATTGAATTTAACGACGTCGTTAAAACCTATAAAATGGGCGAAGTCGAGATTAAAGCTGTTGACAATATTAGCTTCCCAATTGAAAAGGGCGAGTTTGTTGTAATTGTTGGCCCTTCAGGTGCTGGTAAAACAACTGTTCTTAACATTTTAGGCGGTATGGATACGGCTTCATCTGGCACAATTACAGTTGACGGCGAAGATATTTCAAAATATAAAGAAAAGGAACTTACTCGTTACCGTCGTGACGATGTAGGCTTTGTTTTCCAGTTCTATAACTTAATTCAAAATCTTACAGCTGTTGAAAATGTTCAAATGGCAACACAGATTTCTAAAAATCCACTTGACGCTGAAGAACTTTTAGGCGAGGTTGGCCTTGGTAATAGAGCACAGAACTTCCCATCACAGCTTTCTGGTGGTGAGC
>JAZUGZ010000294.1:0-5080 GCA_045641425.1 Candidatus Fimenecus sp. | reverse complement strand
GGTGCTATTGTTGCTACAAGTGTTGAGGCTGATTTGCTTATTATTCTTTCTGATATTGACGGACTTTATGACAGCGACCCACGAAAAAATGAAAATGCAAAGCTCATTAATAGGGTTTATGAAATTACAGACGATATTATGGTAATGGGCAAGGGTAACGGAACTTCTCTTGGTACTGGCGGAATGCATACAAAGCTTAAAGCCGCTAAAATTGTTACCGAAAAGGGAATTGATATGGTAATTGCTAATGGTAGCGACCCTAAAATTTTATATGATATTGCAGAAAACAAAGAAATAGGCACAAGATTTTACGGAAAGAAGTGAGAGAATTGACAACAGCCGAAATTTTAGATTTAGCAGTTAGTGCTAAAAAGGATATTAAATCTCTTACAAGTGAACAAAAAAATAACGCTATTGATGTAATGGCAGACTCTCTTTTAGCTAATACTGATTTAATTTTAGCCGAGAACAAAATTGATGTTGAAAATGCAAGGGGAAATATCTCTGATGTTATGATAGACCGCCTAATGCTAACTGAAAGCAGAATTAAAGCTATGGCAGACGGTATGCGAGATGTTAAAAAACTCCCTGACCCTAACGGCGAAATTTTAGCAACTGTAAATAGACCAAATGGACTTGTAATCGAAAAAACAGCTGTTCCAATGGGTGTAATCGGTATTATTTATGAGAGCCGACCAAATGTTACAAGTGATGCCGCAGTTCTTTGCTTCAAAAGCTCTAATGTGTGTGTTCTTCGTGGTGGTAAAGAGGCTTACAGAACTTCAAAAGCAATTACAAATGCACTTCGCAAGGGTCTTTCAAAGTGTGGTATAAACGAAAATGCAATTCAGTTAATTGATGACACAACTCGTGAAAGTGCAACGCAAATGATGACCGCAAAGGGCAAAATTGATATGCTTATCCCTCGTGGTGGTAAGGGTCTTATTAGTGCTTGTGTTAAAAATGCTACTGTACCTTGCATTGAAACTGGTACTGGAATTTGCCATGTTTATGTTGAAAAGTCAGCAGATTTTTCTATGACACTTAATATTATTGATAATGCAAAAACTTCAAGACCGTCAGTTTGTAATGCTTGTGAGGTTTGTGTTGTTGACGAAGAAATTGCAAACGAATTTTTACCAGTGCTTTATAAAAGACTTACTGAAAATAGAGAAAATCCAGTTAAGTTTGTAGTTGATGAAAAAGCAGAAAAAATAATTAGCGGAATCCCAGCGGGTGAAGACGGATTTGACACAGAATTCCTTGATTATGTTTTAGCTATTAAGGTGGTTAAAGACACTAAAGAAGCAGTTGAGCATATCCTCAAGCACTCTACAGGCCACAGTGAAGCTATTGTTACAACAAATAGCGAGAATGCCCAGTATTTTGTTAATAATACTGATTCAGCGGCTGTTTATGTTAACGCTTCAACTCGTTTTACAGACGGTGGCGAGTTTGGACTCGGTTGCGAAATGGGTATTTCAACACAGAAAACCCACGCAAGAGGCCCAATGGGACTTAAAGAATTGATGACTTATCACTATGTTATTAAAGGAAACGGACAGGTGAGGTAAATGTATAAATTTGGATTTATTGGTACTGGCAATATGGCTTCTGCATTAGCTAAAGCGGTAGTCAAAACAACCGATGCTAAAAGTGTTATTCTCTCAAACAGAACTCCCCAAAAGGCAGAGAGTTTAGCTAAAGAACTTGGGGCAGACTTTGGCGATAATAAAGCTGTTGCAGAGAATAGTGAATATATTTTCCTTGGTGTTAAACCACAGGTTTTAGCCGATTTAGCAAAAGAAATTAAACCATATTTAGAAAGTAGAACTGATAGATTTGTTTTAGTTTCTATGGCGGCAGGTAGAAGCACAAAGGATATTGAAAATCTTTTCGGTGAGTACCCAGTAATTCGCATTATGCCAAATGTAGCTTCAGGTGTCTCAGAGGGTATGACACTCGCTTGTAAAAACTCACTCGTTACAGAAAACGAATATAAAGAATTTTTTGAAGCTATGAGTATGTCAGGTAAAATTGACGACATTCTAGAAAAACTTATTGACGCTGGAATGGCTGTTTCGGGTTGTGGCCCTGCATTTGTCTTTGAAGTTATTGAAGCTCTCGCTGATGGTGCAGTTGCTTGTGGTGTGCCAAGAGATAAAGCGTATCTTTATGCGGCACAAACTCTTTTAGGCTCGGCAAAGCTAATGCTCGAAACTGGCAGAAGTCCAGCTTCTCTTAAAGACTCTGTTTGTAGCCCAGGAGGTACTACAATTCAAGGTGTTAGAAAGCTTGAAGAGGGTGGGCTTCGCTCAACCTTAATAGAAGCGGTAATCGCATCTTACGAAAAAGCAAAGAATATATAAAGCAAAAAAATCAAGGGACTCGTTAGAGTCCCATTTTTTATGTGATTTTCAAGTTTTTAGACCCTGCTACAATAAATCCAACATTTGTAACAGTTCCATTTGGCGAAATGCTACCATTGTAGCTTTCGTTTGTAATTTTTAGTGCTTTACCACTCTTTGTGTATTTGCCACACCACTTGTCTGAAAGTGTAAAATCTTCATTGAAGTTTATATTTACAGACCACTTACTACAACTTGCAGAGCCAGTATTTTTAATAGTTAGTTCATATTGGTAATAGGTTTTTCCGTCTTGCTCCCAAGAGTTTGTAACCTTTGCGGTATATTTAATATTTGCAGAGCCTTTTTCCAAAGCTTGTGTAGTCGTTTTAGTTGTTTCTTCTGCTTTTTTAGTGGTTGTTGGTGTGCTATTTATTGTTGTCGTGCCTTTATAGGTCTTTAACACCCAAAGTCCAGACTGTGAAAGGTCTTTTTCGGTAAATCCACTTGTTTTATTGCAACTCGATTTAATAAGTGAAGATGACTCATTTTTGTTTGACAAATTCCAGTTAACATAGCTTACCAAATAACTGTTAAGAAATTTAATCCATTCGTTAGCCGAAGCTGTGTCTAAAGCACCATTACCACTGGCGTCACAAATGCCAAATTCACTAACAAAAATTGGTAATCCCTTATTTAGTGCAGATTTTGCCTTGCTTCTTAAATCATCTTTGTGAGTACCTGCATAAAAATGAAGTGCATACATAATGTTGTCATATTTTTTAATAGGGTTTTGTGCCGCTATGTCAACATCTTGTGACCAAGTTGGAGTGCCAACTATAATAACTGAATTTGGACTATTTTCACGAATTATTGGTATAATATTTTCAGCGTAAGATTTAATAGTTTTCCAATCTGTACCGCCATTTGGCTCGTTGCAAATTTCGTAAAGTACATTGTTGTAATTTTTATATAAAGATGACATTTCTCTAAAAAATGCCTTTGCTTCTTTTTCGTAAGTCTTGGGGTTGCCGTCAGAGAGAATATGCCAGTCAATAATTACATACATATTAAGCTCAGTAGCGTACTGAACGCCCTTTTTAACAAGGGATTTTAACTCATCTTTATTACCGCCAGAGCAGTATCCACCATATTCTGCTGTGTACATAGCAAGGCGAATTGTGTTAACGCCCATATCATCACGAAGATTTTTGAAACACTCTTTGTTAACATATTGTGGGTACCAAGCAATTCCGTGAGTTGAAACACCACGAAGCTGAACATTGTTGCCATTTTTATCTACAAGACGAGTCCCTTTAACGCGTAAACCAGTTGTTGGAGTTGTGGTTTTGATTTTGCTTACATCTTTAGTTGTCAAGCTATTTTTAGTGGTGCTTTCAGCATCTTTTTGGCTTGTGGTTTTTTCGCCTTTTGTAGTTTCATTTGAATTAGCTTGTGAACTGTTTGTTTCGCTTTCATCTGCTTTAGGCTCGGTCTTATTATCAGAAATAGTTGTGCTGTCATTATTTGTTTCATTTGAATTAGTGCTTGAAACCTTGCCACAAGCAGAAAAAATTAAAACAATAGCTAAAATAAGTGTTGCAATTTTCAATATTTTTGTTTTCATATATACCACCAAAAACTGTTTAGAAATATATCATTTAGGATAGCGTAAAAGCCCACGAACAAATCCGATTATAAAAGTTAAAATAAAAGTAAACATAATCTTCTCCTTATTTTTTATTTTAACTATATTATAATATTTTGTCTGTCCGTTTGTTTGGACAGTAAAAACTATTCTAAATTATCTTTCGAGTAATATCCAAGCTGATTATTAAGTGCCGCATTCATACCCTTAGTTGTGGCAATTTTAAGCGATTCAATATCAGGCTTCACATCGTTTTCACAAACGAGTTTTCCGTTTTCTTTTTCAATTTCATAGTTGCCTATAATAAGGCTTGCTGCAGAAAAACGAGATTGCATTGTTGTGTGCAAATGGGCTGTGAAAAGGTCAAGCACCGATGCCCAAGAACTACCGTGGTTGCCTGCGAAAATGTAAAGCAATTCTTGCTTTTCTTTTAGTGTCGTTGTTTTAATAAAATCAATTAAAACTTTTTCGGCAAGTTGCTCATTTTCTTGGTCGCTTAAGTATTTATCAAAGTTTGGATAAAGATATTCAAAAAAGTAGTGCATAGGGTTAAGACCTAATGTGTAAAACCATTCAATGCATTGTGAAAGGTTAGGGAGTGAAACGCCCTTTTCCCAGTTTTGAATTGTCCTTTTAGAAACACCCATTTGCTCCGCCATAAATTCTTGCGACTTTTTAGCGTCATTCCTTGCTTTCCATAGGGTGTTTTCAAATCCTGGAATAATATTTTTTGTACTTGTACTCATTTTGGCACCTAACTTTCAATTTTATGTGGAAAAATTTTGCCACATTTTTTAATAAAAAAGGATAGTTTGATATGCTGACAGATTAAAAATTTTCCTTTATAATTTCCGAGTAAGAAAAGATTAGCTTTTCGCTCTGGTGAATATAAGGTGAATATAATGGAAAAAACTTGTGTAATTACAAATAGGTATTCAGAAATACCCATGCTTCAAAAACCGTTTACTGTAACTTATACGGCAAAAGAAAACAAAACCAAGCAAATTGTTATGACAGTAGTTAAAGAAGAAAATAATTACCACACTTTTGAAAAGTGTATTGTACATAACTTGCGGTTTGAAAATGC
>JAZUGZ010000293.1:0-1589 GCA_045641425.1 Candidatus Fimenecus sp. | reverse complement strand
GGTAAAACTGAGCTTACAAAAGCACTTGCAGCCTCAATTTTTGGCGATGAAGGTGCTATGATTAGGCTTGATATGTCCGAGTTTATGGAAAAGCACACCGTGTCAAAGCTTATTGGTTCGCCTCCAGGTTATGTTGGCTTTGATGAGGGCGGTCAATTAACAGAAAAAATTCGCAGAAAGCCTTATTCAGTAGTTCTTTTTGATGAAATTGAAAAGGCTCATCCTGATGTTTTCAATATGCTTTTGCAAATTCTTGATGACGGTGTTTTAACTGACTCAAAGGGTAGAAAGGTTGACTTTAAGAACTCGGTAATTATAATGACTTCAAATGTAGGTGCAAGGCTTATAAATGAAGAAAATCGTTCATTCGGCTTTACTGACAGTAACGAAGAAAAAAACACCGAAGAGAGAATTCGTGAAGCGGTAAATGGCGAGCTTAAAAACACATTCCGTCCAGAGTTTCTTAACAGAATTGACGATATTATAATCTTTAATAGATTAACCGAAAAAGAGATTTCACTTATTGCGAAAAATCTTTTAGAAGCACTTAAAAACAGATTAAATCAAATAGAATTTGATGTAACCTTTGATGAGTCTGTAATTGACTTTGTTACTAAAGAGGGCTTTGACAAAGTCTATGGTGCAAGGCCACTTAAAAGGGCAATTCGCTCAAAGGTTGAAGATGTATTGTCGGAAAAAATTCTTGACGGAACACTCCAAAAGAGCAAAGAATACATCTGTAAAATAACAGTTGATGGCAAACTTGTTCTTGAATAACTAATACAAAATAATATAAAAAACGAGTTATGAGTAAATCATAACTCGTTTTTGCTTTGAATAAATTACTTTGTCATAATACTAAAATATCGTGACAACTTTAAATTTGTTTTTATTAATCTTCTCGCTGTTCGGCTTTATATATTCCCCATTCAGAATATTGCTCTGGAATAGAATAAACATCTTGTTCATCGATAACAACTAATTCACATTTGCCATAATGTTCATGTGAAAATGTGTCCCAAGCTGTTGTCAAATCATCTGTCTTATGTATCTCGTGTTGCTCAAAAAAACCATCAAATTTAGAAATATCTTTACTAAAAACAGTTGTTACATTATATTTACCAAACATTATTTCGTCATTTGATATATGTCCACCAAATCCAAAAGCACACAATCCGTCATCAATTAAGAGCTTTCCTGAACGCATTAGTATAACTAAGGCTTCCTCCATTTTACAACCATCAATATAATAAACATCTTTGTGTAATGCTTCAACTACTCCAGGCATAATTTCGTGTTCGTCTTTTTGGTTTGAAGGTATCTCTAAAATGAAGAAAAGTGGTTCATCGTGAGTACAAATGAAATGTTGCATTATTTCTTCAATTTTATCAACTGATACATTAGCTACTATTTGATTTTCTAATATTTCATATCCTTCTTTAAGTTTTTCGGGATATGGAACGCTGCATCCTTTTTTTAGTTTTAGCATTTAAATTCACTCCTAATTTGTATTAAATACTAATATGATTATACCAATTTATTGTGTTTTCTGCAATATCCAAGTTGGCGTGATACCGAAATATTACGCC
>JAZUGZ010000292.1:0-5529 GCA_045641425.1 Candidatus Fimenecus sp. | reverse complement strand
TAAATATTACGTGCGGTGTAGCCGGCAAATGCGTGGCCTGCTTCGTGAGTTACTGTTTCAACATCGTCAGAAGTACCATTAAAGTTTGCAAAAATAAACTCCGCTTTGTAGTCAGGGATTTCAATGCAATAGCCCCCCTGTGCCTTGCCCTTTTTACTGAGAACATCTAAAAGGTCATTATCCATCATAAAGTCAATAAACTCGGCTGTTTCTGGCGAAAGCTCGTGATAAAACTTTTTAGCAGTTGCTAAAATATCATCTGCCGAGCCAATAGGCTTTGGGTTACCGCTTCTAAACATTAGTGCGGCATCAGCATAATTTAATGGATATTCCTTGCCAATTCTTTTTGCTGTGTCACGATAGATTTTATCAGCAAGTGGGACTAAATATTTTTGCACAGCTTTACGGAATTTTGCAACATCTTCTTTTGTATAGCTGTTACGCGTCATTCGGCAGTATCCAAGGTCTGTAAAAGAGTCAAAGCCCAGCTTTTTACCCATTTTGTCACGAACTTTTGTAAGCTCATCAAATAATCTATCAAGCTGCGCTTTGTTTTCTTTATAAAAATTACCTTCCGCACACCAAGCATCAAAGCGAGTTTTATCGTCAGCATCTTGCTTATATGGTAAAAGCTGTGGAACTGTTAAAATTTCGCCCTTAAAAGGGATTTGTGCCGAAGCTAAAAGCTTTTCGTATTCAGTTGAAAGCTTGTTTTCCTCTTGCAAATCAGCAACAATTTCAGGCGAAAATGTTTTTAATTCCATTTCAGCATTTGTGAAAATTAAGTCGCCATATTTCTCTGTAAATTCCCCTCTAAACTTGCTTTGAAGCATTGCGAGAGTCATCATCTGCATATATTCAGTAAGTACTGGCAAATTTTCGTCCATAAACTCTTGCTCTTTGTCGTAATATTCATCAAGAGTGTTTACAGTATGGCGAATGTAAGCTATGGACATTTGAGTTTCAATTTTATCTGAAAGTGCATTATATTTTTTGAAGATTTCGTCTGCTTCCGAAAAACTTTTCAATGCCTTAAACTCTTCTACAATCGATTTAATTTCAGCACAGATTTCACTAATATCAAGGTGGATATATTCCATTTCGCTAAATTTCATAAGCTATCTCCTAATGTTTAATATACTACTTATTATATGTTATTTTTATAAATTTTCAAGCATAACACAATAAAAAAAGCACCTCAAGTGAGGTGCTAAATTTTTAACACTAATTATTCCTCGTCTTCAGGAATTTCTGATGTGCAGTGTGGGCAACGAGTTGCGTCAATAGCAATTTCGCTCTTGCAGAATGGGCAAACCTTTGTTGTTGGTGCTGCTGGTTCTTCTGGCTTTTTGCCGATTGACATTGCCTTGTTAACAGCCGTAACAATAACAAAGATAACAAATGCCATAATAATGAAGTTAATAATAGCAGTAATAAATGCGCCATAGTTAATTGCTGTTTCTGGCTTGCCAGGCATAAGTACAAATGAGCCTGCAATTTCAGCGCCACCAACACAGTTAATGATTGGCTGAATAATGTTGTCTGTAAGTGCTGTAACAATACCGCCAAAAGCACCACCGATGATAACGCCTACTGCAAGGTTAAGAGCATTACCTTTTGCAATAAATTCTTTGAATTCTTGGAAAAACTTTTTCATTTCATTTTCTCCTACTTTCTAAAAAATATTTACACTTTATTTTAACACAAAATTTGTATATTGCAATATTTTTATACACCTGAATTGTCGAAATTTGGTATAAAATCTGTTTTAGCAGATGATTTTTCTTGCATAAATCCATTCTTAAGACCAATCTCGAAGAAATAATCTACCACTTTTTGGTATTCAGCCGTCATTAAAGGTCTGTTAATTTCTTTATGTAGCTTTGCATTGCCAAAGGGCGTGTATTGACTCATTAAGCTCAAATATGTTTCATCGCCCAAATTTTCTTTTATCCAAAGAAGGATTTTTTTACTATCGTTAATGTAGCTCGGCAAAACTAAATGACGAATTAAAAGTCCACTCGTCATTACACCATTTTTGAATTCATAATTTGGCTTTTGGCGTTTCATTTCAAGAAGTGCCAAAGACGTTTTCTCGAAATAATCAGGGCAAGCTGAATATTTTTTTGAAATTTCGCTATCATAATATTTAACATCTGGTAAATATACGTCAACAACGCCTTGAAATCTTTTGAGTGTTTCTACGCTGTCGTAACCTGAAGAGTTGTAAATAATTGGAATACTTGGCTTGTAAATTTCAAATGCTCTTAAAATACTGTCTGAAAAATGAGTCGGGTTTACAAGGTCAATTGAGGTAGCTCCGTCACTTTCAAGCTCACGAAAAATCTCGGCAAGGCGGTTAACAGTAATTACTTTGCCTCTGTTTTTATGGCTAATTTCAAAATTTTGACAATAACAGCATTTGAGGGAGCAACCCGCAAAAAATACTGCCCCAGCACCGTTTTTCCCACCAATGCACGGCTCTTCCCACATATGTTTACTTGCACGCGACACAACTGGAACACTTGGCATTTTGCAAAAGCCTGTTCCTTTTTCTTCAGTTCTTTGAGCCCCGCAATTTCTTGGGCAAAGATTACAAATCACACTTTTCACCTCACAAAGAAAAGTATAACATTTAAGAAGATTAAAAACAAGGGCATTTACACTTGCAAATACATATTTTTAAGAGTATAATATTCTTTCGGCGAGGTGATATTATGTTACTTTCAATTGACGTTGGCAACACTAACATTTCATTCGGCATCTTCAATGGTGACGAGCTTGTTTTAGATTGCCATATTGCCACAGAAAGGCAAAAAACTGAAGACCAGTACGCTATTGAATTTACTGATATTTTTAATCTTTATAAAATTGACCCGAAAGACATTACGGGCGGTATTATTAGCTCTGTTGTGCCTGAAATTACAAGCGCAGTTAAAAGAGCAATTGGCAAGCTTATTTCTGGCAATGTAATTAGCATTGGCCCTGGTGTTAAAACAGGTCTTAATATTTTAATTGACAACCCAGCACAGCTTGGTGCTGACCTTGCGGCAGGTGCTGTTGGTGCGGCGGCCAACTACCCACTCCCTGCTTTTATTGTTGACCTTGGCACTGCCACTAAAATTTGCGTTGTTGACGAAAATAAGAATTTTAGAGGTTGTCTTATTGCTCCTGGTGTTTCAATTTCACTTAAAGCACTTACCGACACAAGCTCGCTTCTTCCTACAATTTCACTTGAAGCACCTAAAAAGGTTTGCGGAACTAACACTCTTGAAAGTATGCAAAGTGGTGTAATTCTTGGCACAGCTTCAATGGTTGACGGGCTTATTGACAAGCTTTCCGCTGAAATTGGCGAGCCAAAAACAATTATTGCAACTGGTGGGCTTTCATATTTTCTTCCTAAAGTTTGCTCACACACAATGGTTCGTGACAAAAACCTTATCTTAAAAGGTCTTAAAGCAATTTACGAAAAAAATTCATAATAATTTTTGGTTAAGATAAACTAAAAGCGTGAGCTAAAGCGAAAGCGTAGTATCACAAGGCTTGAAAGTTTATTTTACGGGCTGTTTTCTTCCAAATTACAGCCTAATATATTAAAGAGCGTTGTACCCCTTTGCCTTGGGACAACAGCGAAAGGAGTTTTTTTATGGCAAACAAAAGAATGAACCGTGAGCAGATTACAAAGCTCGCAATAGCAGGTGTACTTACTGCAATCGTAGTAGTATTCCAATTCATTGGTGCATCAATTAAACTTGGCGCATTTTCAATTTCACTTGTGCTTATTCCTATTGTAATTGGTGCGGCACTTGGTGGCAAATGGGTTAGCACTTGGCTCGGATTTATTTTTGGCGTTGTAGTTTTAGCATCTGGCGACGCTGGAGCATTCCTTGCAATTAACCCAGCAGGAACATTTATTACAGTTCTCTTAAAGGGTGCTTTAGCAGGTCTTGTTGGTGGCCTTGTATTTGAAGCACTTAAAAAGGTAAATACTTACCTTGCTGTAATTATTGTGGGAATTTTAGTTCCAGTTACTAATACAGGAATTTTCCTTATTGGTTGTAAACTTTTCTTCTTTAGTACAATTGCCGAATGGGGCGCAGGAGCAGGATTTACAAATACTTACTCTTATATGTTAGTTGGCCTTGTTGGTCTTAACTTCCTTTTCGAGCTTGCAACAAATATTGTTCTTGCTCCAACAGTAGTTGGTGTTGTAAAGGCACTTACAAAGAAGAAAATTTAACGAATAAATTAAAGCAAAATTTTAGGCACTATCCGTTACTGGACAGTGCCTTTTTTATATACCCAAAATATAAAATCCGTTATATTCTTTCGCTTTTTGTAGCCAGTCAATTAAATTCTCATAGTCTTTAGGCTGTAAGTTTTTCAAACGCTCAATTATAACGCTTATTTGCTCTTTGCTATAATAGTTAATGCCAAAAGTGTCAACAATTCCACTCTTGCCATTACAATAAATTCCATCAGTAAATATTTTGCTGTATTCTTGGTAGAACTCGTCTATATTATCGACATATACATATAACGAATCATCTTTCCAATTTTTAATGCTATCCACAGCAACTATTTTTTTAATTGATTTAGTAATTGGCAATCTGCAAAACTGTAATTCAATAAAAGCTGTTCCACCATATTCCATTCTTTCAGTCCTTGAGTTGAAAGATAAAAACATATTTACTCCTTAATATTCTTTGCAATATATTCTGCTGTTAGTTTAATTTGTGTGCCCTTTGGAATTGTGGCATCATTATCCCCTTTTTGCTCACCGTAATAAGCAAAGCCAGCGTGGTTACCACCAACAATAATGTACTCATTCAAATCACTAGGCAAATTTTTAAGATTGTCGTCATAAAGTCCGCCTGTGAGTATTCCGTCATTACTACCGTAAATTGAAATAGCCTTCAAATCAGTTTTTGAAAGGTCATTTGTAATAAACCCAGCGAACATAATAATTCCGTCAAAGTCACTAATATGCTTTTCAAGGTACATTCCCGAAACGGATGCTCCAAGGGAATGCCCACCAATATACCAAGACGAAACATCTGGAAATTGCTCTTTCACTCCGTCTGCCGCATTTATATCAAAAAATGCAAGGTTAAAAGGAATATCTAGCACAATAGCGACAATTCCATTTTCGGCAAGTTCTTTCATTAGTGGTGCATAGGCCTTTGCCTGTACCCTTGCGCCAGGGTAAAAGATTACCCCAGCAACTGGATTTTGCGGAATAAAAGCTGTCCCTTCATTTATTTCTTTTACAGTAATTTCTTCGCTCGAAACAAGTGCTAAAGATGCCGCCGCTTCAGTTTTGCACGGAATCATACAAATTCCAAGTGCTAAAACACAAAGCCCTAAAATCACAGAAATAATAATCAGTGCTATTTTTAATGGTTTTTTCATTTTTTTAGATTTGCTCATAAGCCCACCTCATTTGCTACTATTATATTAGCCAAAGTTATTTGTGTCAAACGCAAAAAAATCCCACCTAATTCTTAGTTAAAAGTTTTATTTAATATA
>JAZUGZ010000291.1:0-13194 GCA_045641425.1 Candidatus Fimenecus sp. | reverse complement strand
AAAGGGAAAAATTTTAGTTGTTGATGACAACGTTAATATTTGCGATTTACTTCGTATGTACCTTGAAAAGGAAGATTTTTCTGTTTTAATCGTTAATGACGGACTTGAAGCAGTAAAAAAATTCCATGAAGAAAACCCAGACTTAGTTCTTCTTGACATAATGCTTCCAGGGCTTGACGGCTGGCAGGTATGTAGAGAGATTAGAAAAACAAGCGACAAACCAATTATTATGGTAACAGCTAAAGATGAAACCTTTGACGAGGTTTTGGGCCTTGAGCTTGGTGCTGATGATTACATTACAAAGCCATTTGACCCAAAGGCTGTTATTGCAAGGGTTAAAGCAGTTTTAAGACGTTCAGGCACAGTTTCAGACCCTGACATTAAAGAAGTTCATTATGACAAGCTTTCAATAAATCTTTCAAATTATGAAATGAAGGTTGACGGCGTGTTAGTTGACACCCCACCAAAAGAGCTTGAACTTATTTATTACCTTGCTTCAAGACCAAACAAGGTGTTTTCAAGAGATCAGCTTCTTGATGAGGTTTGGGGATTTGATTACACAGGCGACAACAGCCGTACTGTTGATGTTCACATTAAGCGTTTGCGTGATAAACTTAAAGGAGTTTCGCCCGAATGGGAGCTTAGCACAATTTGGAGTGTAGGCTATAAGTTTGAAACACATGAAAAGAAATAAGAAGATAAAGGCGTTTTTCTCTGATAAAACAAGAAGAACAAAACGCTTCTTTATACATCTTCCGCTTTTTGCAAAGTTCCTTGTAATGATGACTTCGCTCATCTTAATTTCATATATTGTGCTTTCAACTGCGCTTTTAGTTTTTCTTTCAAACCATTGGTCAAAGGTGCAGAAAGATACACTTATGGACAGTGTTTCAACAAATGCACAGTATTGTGAGCGAATACTTGAAACATGCAAAAGTGAAGATGATATGCAAAATGCCCTTGTTTTGATTTGTAATAACATTGGCATAACGGCAAAATCAACTAATACTGATATGTTCCTTTGTGACACAGACGGTAGAGTTGTAATTTGTAAAGATGCGTTCAAAAATGGTTATTCATATTCTGGCGAGCTTGTTTGTTTCTCGCATAAGGGTTACCAAATGCCACCTGATGTCTTGAAAAAGGTTAACAGCGGTGGATTTTTTAGTAACGAAAAAATTTCGGGCCTTTTCAGTGAAAAAACATTCTTTGCAGGCGCTCCAGTTGAAGTTAACGGTCAAGTAATTGGTTCGGTGTTTGTTGCCGCCCCTGCAGGTTATAGCTTTAAGGAATATGCAACAGATATTTTCAATATGTATTTGTCATCTGCCATTTTCTCGGCAGTGCTTTCATTCCTTGCAGTTTATGCCTTTACTGACAAATTAACAAACCCACTTCGCCAAATGTCAAACGCCACAAAGGCTTATGCAAAAGGCGACTTTAGCAAACGAGTTGATGTTAAGGGAAGAGATGAATTTGCAGACCTTTGTAAATCATTTAACCAAATGGCAACGGCTTTGTCGGTAATGGAATCTTCTCGCCGAAGTTTTGTTGCTAATGTTTCGCATGAGCTTAAAACGCCAATGACAACAATAGGCGGGTTTATAAATGGTATTCTTGACGGAACAATTCCAGATGAAAAACGTGACGAATACTTAAAAATAGTTGCCGATGAAGTTGAAAGGCTTTCGCACCTTGTAACTTCAATGCTTAATCTTTCAAAGATTGAAGCTGGCGAGTTAGAGCTTAAGCCGGTAGATTTTGATTTAAGCGCAACGGTAATAAATTGTCTTTTGACATTTGAACAAATAATTGAAAATAAAGAAATTGAAATTAAAGGGCTTGACTCTGTTTCAAAAACTGTTGTTAATGGCGACAGTACAATGCTTTATCAAGTAGTTTATAACTTAATTGACAATGCAGTTAAGTTCACGCCAAATGGTGGCGAAATTACAATTTCAATTTCTAAAAACGATTCTGGTAAAACACACTTCTCTATTAAAAATTCTGGCGAGGGAATTTCGCCTGAAGAAATTGGCAGAGTGTTTGAAAGATTTTATAAAGTGGATAAATCTCGTAGTTATGACACAAAGAGCGCGGGCCTTGGCCTATACCTTTGTAAAACAATAGTTGAGATGCACGGTGGAAATATTTACGTTCAAAGTGCTTTAGGCGAATACACACAATTCGGCTTTACACTTGGCGGTTAAGGAGATATATTTATGGATGAAAAATTTGAAAATAATAACTCTGTTGACAGCGAATTTTCAGAGCAGGTAGCTAAAAGTGAAGAGGTTTTAGATGGCTTAAAGCAAGAAACAGGTGGAGCACCAGCACAAAGCGAAGCACCAGTTCAGCCACAAACACAATCACAACCACAGCCACAGCCACCAGTTCAAAAGCCTGCACCGGTGTTTACTCCGCCTTATGGCACACAGCAAAATACACCGCCAGTTGCTTTTTCAGGAACAGGCAACGGCTACACACCTTATGGCTACTACCCAAAGCCTGAAGCACCAAAGTCAAAGTCCAAAAACAAGAAAAAAGGACTTGTAATTGCAATAGTTATAATCGCAATTTCATTCTTCGTTTGTTGCGTGTTCGCTGTTGCTACTATTGCAAAGGGAGTCGCTAATGATGTTAAAGACAAAGGCTTAACTTCAGAGCTTTTTGATGACATTTACGATAACGATGATGACGATGAAGATGACGACAAAATCAATGCTGAAATTCCGCTTCAAGATAATGACGATTTAGATGTTGATGATGACGATTACTCTGCATCTGCAATTTACAAAAGAGTTAGCGAAAGCAATGTAGGTGTTCTTGTTTATTCTTCAAATCAGTCAACAATCTACTCTGAAGGCTCAGGCGTAATTCTTCCAACAAGCTTTGCAAGTGGCAAAAATGAAGGCAAAACATATATTGTAACTTGTGCGCATGTGCTTGAAAATTCTTCATCATACAAAACGGTAATTCAGCTTAACGACGGCACACAATATGACGCAACAATTGTTGGTGTTGACAAAAAAACTGACATTGGTGTTGTTTCAATTAAGGCAAAGGGTCTTAAATCTGCCCAGTTCGCTTCATCTTCTAAAATTTCAGTAGGCGACACAGTTTATGCACTTGGCAACCCAGGCGGTTCAACATTCTTTGGCTCATTTACAAACGGAATGGTTTCTGCAATTGGCCGCCCTGTTAACAGCCCAGTTGGTTATGAAGTTGCTTGTATTCAGCATACTGCACCAATTAACCCTGGTAACTCTGGTGGCGCTCTTCTTAATAAATATGGTCAAGTAATTGGTATTAACTCTTCAAAAATTGCTTCAACCGATTTTGAAGGTATGGGCTTTGCTGTTCCAAGTGAAACAGTAAAAGAAATTGTTGAAATGCTTATTTCAAATGGTTATGTTAAGGGCCGTCCAATTTTAGGAATTACCCTTTTCCCATCAACTTACAGTCAGGTTCATTCAGTTGTTGTTAAAACTAAAGACCTTCCAGCAGGAGCTATTATCATTAACTCAATTTCTAAAAATAGCGACCTTAATAATAAGGATGTTAAAAAAGGCGATATGATTATTGGCTTCAATGGAAAAGACCTTGACGATTATAACGACCTTTTAGAATTTGTTGAGAACTCAAAGGTTGGCGACAAAATTAAACTTAAAATTTGCCGAATTGACCAAAATTATCAAACAACAATTTTTGATGTTGAAGTAAAGCTTGTTGAAGACACAGGCGAAGTTTATGAGGAAGAAGAAACAACATCAAATGTTTATACAAATCCATTTGGATTTAATTTTGATAATTAAAACTAAAATAATATATAAAAAATAGGAGCAGTATTTTGGTACTGTTCCTTTTTTTATCAACAAGTGAGTAGTGAAATGGCGTTTTTTACCAAATTAGGCACAAAAAAACTGTGAGAATTGACATAAAAACTACTTTACAAATTGATTTTTATCTGCTAAAATATAGGCGGAAAGCTTGGGTCCGGGTAAATCCAAGCCTTCCGGGTATTTGCGGGTGCTTTAACGGCATTGCAAAGTAAACGTTCATTTTTCTTAAGTCTTTGGCTTTTTGAAGAAGGTTTGCAATGCACATTCGTTTAGCTTCACGTTGCAACACCGTTGTGAAAAGACA
The DNA here is from genome assembly GCA_045641425.1 of Candidatus Fimenecus sp. Classification (GTDB taxonomy): domain Bacteria; phylum Bacillota; class Clostridia; order Oscillospirales; family Acutalibacteraceae; genus Fimenecus. Next base: position 9,048 of record JAZUGZ010000291.1, on the reverse strand, counting down.
TTCATTCCATAGCTTTTTTAGTAGGTCTTGACCTGCTAATTTTGCAAGGTTGGGGGAGCTTGGTACACTCTTTCTGCTTCGGCAGGCATGAACAGGCATTTACAAAGGACGAAGCTTTCGTTATAATCCCAATGAAACCCTAAACGGCTCGCCTCGGGTAAGGTGAGCCGTTTTAAATTATATTAAAGTGTTTTAGTCGGAGTAGTCCGACTTTTTTATTCAATAAAGCTTAAATAAAAATGCAATTATTCCCCAAAGCACTGCCGCTGCAGTGCCGTATGCAATTACAGGACCAGCCACAGTAAAAATTTTTGCACCTGTGCCAAGAATAAATCCTTCAGCGTGAAATTCAAGTGCAGGCGAAACAACTGAATTAGCAAAGCCAGTTATGGGTACAATAGTACCAGCACCCGCGTGCTTTGCAATTTTGTCGAAAACACCAACACCTGTTAAAATGGCTGTAAGAATAATAATTACAGTTGGCGTAAGTGCTTTAACATATTCAGCTGAAAATCCTGCTTTTTCAAACAAGTAATTTAGCACCTGACCGAAAAGGCAAATTGTTCCACCAAATAAAAAAGCCTTAATGCAGTCTTTAAGCACGGGCGAATTTGGCGAGGCGTCCTTTGCCATTTTGCTGTATTCGTTTCCTGTTGTTGACATAAAATCACTCCTTTTTATTTATTTTGGCGAAAAGGCGTAAGTTTATACTTTTTAATATCGTTGCAATTATATAAATACTATGGTAAAATATAAATGAATTTTTGAGGGGGCGACAAATTTGGTCGGTTACATTGACGTTGGCGGTGGCCTTCGTGCAGTTTACGGCACAGGAGTTTTAGACTTTTGTCTTGACAATAAAATCGACTTTCCATACTTAATTGGCGTGTCAGCAGGTAGTGGAAATATTGCGTCATACCTTTCACACCAAAAGGGCAGAAGTCTTAAGTTCTATACAGACTACGCTTTTCGTAAGGAATATATGAGCTTTCACAATTTTTTCAAAACTGGCTCATACATTGACCTTGACTATATTTACTCAGGCCTTTCAAATGAAAATGGCGAATCTCCACTTGACTTTGAAAAGATGATGAATAATAAAGCAAGCTTCACAATAGTCGCAACAAATGCCCAAAATGGTCAGGCCGAGTATTTTACTAAAGAAACAATCCAAAAAAACAGCTTTGATGTTTTCAAAACATCTTGTTGTATTCCAATAGTGAATAAAGCTTATAAATACGGCGAAAGTGAATATTATGACGGTGGTCTTTCAGACCCTGTTCCAATTAGAAAAGCATTTGAGGACGGTTGCGAAAAGGTCGTTGTTTGCCTTACAAGACCAATTGAATACCGCAAGCAACACCGCGTTCCACAACGAGTATTTAACGAGGCTATGAAAAAGCACCCTAAAATTGCCGAAACTCTTTTTACTTCTATTGAAAAATATAATCAAGACGTTGATTACATTCAAAAGCTTCAAGAAGAAGGCAAGGTGTTAATTGTAGCGCCGAGTAGCTGTTGTGGTGTCGAAACTCTTTCAAGAAAAAAGAAAAATATTCAAGAGCTTTATGAACTTGGCTATAAGGAAGCGGAAAAAATATTAGATTTTGTTTTGGAATAAGGAGTGAATACTATGAAGAAATTTATAGCAATTATTTGTTGCATTATTCTAATTTTATCACTTGCAGGCTGTGGCAAGGCCAAAAAGACTTATAAGCAAATTGGCGATTTACCAAGCCTTACTGAACGCACATCTACAGAAACAACTACTGAAGAAGAATTAGAAGAGGACGAAACTGAAAGTCTTGACGAAAATGGCGAAGAGTTAGAAGAAAGCGAAGAAAGTGCAACTACAAGCAGACCAGATAATAACAACTCACAAAAGCCAAATAAACCATCAAATAACACTCAAAGCAGAACAAGCACAACAACTACAACAGAAAAAACTACTGTACATACAACCGAGCGTGTAACTGAGCGCACAACTGAAAAAACAACAGCACAAAGCACAACTCACACTACAACTACAACTCAAGCACCAACTCAAGCTGAGTCAGAAGATGTGTTCTTTGGCGACTAATCTTAAATAAATATAAAAATAAAAGCACTATCAAGCTTGATAGTGCTTTTTAATTTGTTGGTTAATTAGTAGTAACGATAAACGGCAACAACCTTGCCAAGAATAATTACTTCATTTGTAATAATTGGCTCGAAAGCGTCATTTTCAGGCTGAAGTCTAAAGTGACCATTTTCTTTGTAAAAACGCTTAACTGTTGCTTCGTCGTCAATCATAGCAACAACAATTTCGCCATTTGCGGCAGATGGAGTTTTTTCAGCAACAACAATGTCGCCATCTAAAATGCCAGCCCAAATCATACTTTCGCCACGAACCTTAAGTGCGAAAAGTGGCTTATCTCTTGAAACTCTGCCGTTATATGCAATGTAGCCTTCAATTTGCTCAACAGCGAGTATTGGTAAACCAGCTGTAACAGTACCAAGAAGCGGAACGCTTGTAACGTTTTCAGCTTGGCCAAGCACACGAATTGAACGTTTTAAGAGCGGGTCACGCTCAATGTAGCCTGCTTCTTCAAGTGCGTCAAGGTTTGTTTGTACTGAAGAGGTTGAACTTAAACCAACCGCAGCACCAATTTCACGAACTGACGGTGGAACACCGCATTGTGAACGCTCGCAAAGAAATTCATAAATTCTTCTTTGAGTATTGTTAATAGGACGCATAAAAACCCTCCTGTAACAAAATAATCATAACTTTTTCTATATTCTAACACAAAAAAATCAAAAAGTAAACATTTGTTCGTTAATTTTTTTAACTTTTTTCAATTTTTTTGGAATTTGTGTTAATAATACAACAAAGTGCTGATTTTATCAACAAAGATTTTACAAAATGTTCATAAATTCTTCTTGACATTGTAACATTTTGGGTTTATTATGTAAATGTACTCGAAAGAGTATCATACCCCATCCTCAAACAACCCCTCAGACTGAGAAATCAGTCGGAAAACGGACGGCTCCGCAACCGTCCGTTTTTTCTTGCCAAAAATTAGTATAAATTTTCTCATCTCGTCAAAAATAATGGCGAGGTGATTTTTAATGACTAAAAATAAAGATAAACAAAAAAGAGCGGTCTATTCGGCGGCTGCACTTTCACTTTGTGTTGCAGCACTTATTTGTGTTTGGTTTACTAAAAAAGACGAAGCCCCAACCGAGCCACAAACAAGCACAACAGAAAATGTGCAAATTACAGAACCCAAAACGCAGGTAAATGTTCAGGTTACTAACATTCCTGACGAACGAGAAACTGTAACAACCGAGCCTTCAAGCCGTTACTTCTCACTACCATCTGAAAACAAAATTATTAAAAGCTTTTCAGGTGGCGAAATTGTAAAAAACACAACAACTGACGACTGGCGAACTCACACAGGAACAGACATAGCCGGTGTAACTGGCGACCCAGTTAAATCAATTGCTGACGGCACAGTAACCGGTGTTCGTGATGACGACCTTTGGGGAACAATTGTGACTGTGGATTGCGGAAACGGAATAACAGCCGAGTACCGTGGCCTTGGCCGTGGTAGCACAGTGGATATTGGCGAAAGCGTTAAAATAAATGACAAAATTGGTAACCTTGGCGAAATCCCTATTGAAAAGAAAGACGGCGTGCATTTGCACATTGAGATTTTAGAAAATGGCGAAAATATTGACCCGGCTAAAATAATGGGCAAGACTTATGAATTAAAAACGAAATCATAATCTTGTTAAATTGATTTATTTGTGATAAAATTTTTTCGGTGATAATATGACCGAAAAATATTTTTTAGATTATGGAAATAAAACAACACCCTATGAAAAGTTAAAAGAAATAGGTGCTAAAGATATTGAAAAATTGCCCAGTGGAAAACCCGTATCGAGTAATTGCTTTATTAGTATTTCCCACTCGGGTAAAAAATGTGCCGTTGTAAAGTCGCAAAATGCTGTTGGAATTGACCTTGAAGAAATTAAGCAACGAGATTTTTTGAAGCTCTCAAACCGATTTTTCAGCGAAAAAGAAAAAGAGTATTTTGAAAATGAAAAATACTCAGCCAAAGCATTTTATACAATTTGGACTCGCAAAGAGTCTTATGCTAAACTGACAGGCGAGGGGCTTAAAGAAATATTTAGGCAGACCGATACATTTTCTCTTTCCGATTATGTGTTCACTACTGAAGAACTTGACGGATATATTTTGACAGTTTGCGAGAAAAAATAAAAACAATATATAAAAAACAACCCACCAAATTTTTGGTGGGTCATTTTTATGCGTGAAATAATTATGAGAAATCCTTTTTATTTGAACACTTAATTATTCTTCGTCTTGTTTGCTTGCCTTGTAGTCAGCAATTACTTTGTCAGCAACCATTTTTGGAGCTTCTTCGTAACGAGTGAAGTCAAATTCAAAATAGCCACGACCAGCTGTTGTTGAACGAAGTACTGTTGAGAAATTGTTCATTTCAGCCATTGGAACTTCGGCAATTAACTCTTGAACCTTTGGGTCATCAGTTGGGCCCATTCCAAGAACTCGACCACGGCGCTTTGTAACATCGCCCATAACTGTGCCGAGCTTGTCGTCAGGCATAAGTACCTTAAGTGTGCCAACTGGCTCTAAAATTACTGGGCTTGCATTGATAATACCTGCCTTATATGCCATTGAAGCAGCAGCCTTAAATGCCATTTCTGAAGAGTCAACTGGGTGGTAAGAGCCATCGTAAAGAACAGCACGAACACCAACCATTGGGTAGCCAGCGAGTACACCTTCGCGAACTGACTCCTGAAGTCCCTTTTCAACAGCAGGGAAGAAGTTTTTAGGAACAGAACCGCCAACAACTTCTTCAGTAAATTCTAATCCGTCACAAACGCAAGGCTCAAAACGAACCCAAACGTCGCCATATTGACCATGACCGCCAGACTGTTTTTTGTATTTACCCTGTGCCTTTGCTGTACCAGGAATTGTTTCACGATAAGCAACCTTTGGAACAGTAAGATCAACTTCTACATTAAATCTATTTTTAAGTTTTGAAACAATAACATCAAGGTGCTGTTCGCCAAGACCTGAAAGAATTTGCTCTTTTGTTTCTTTATTAGTTACATAAGAAATTGATGGGTCCTCTTCAATAAGCTTTGTAAGTGCAGAAGCAACCTTGTCTTCATCGCCTTTTTTGCGAACCTTAACAGCCATTGAAAGGCAAGGGCGTGGAGTTGCAACGCCATCTAAAGTAACCTGAGCTTTAGGGGAACAGAGTGTGTCGCCGGTTTTAAGAGCAGAAAGCTTTGTAAGCACGCCAATGTCGCCTGCTACAATTTCTTTCATCTCTTCTTGCTTGTCGCCCTTAAGGGTTACAATTTTACCAATCTTTTCATTCTCGCCGGTGCGCATATTGTAAGCTGGTGTGTCAGATGAAAGAATACCGCCAACAACCTTCACAAATGAAAGCTTGCCGATGAATGCGTCTGAAACGGTCTTAAAGCAAATTGCAGCAAGTGAGCCGTTTTCATCACATGGGATTTCTACCATTTCGCCACTTTCGTCAGTTGCAATTTCGCCAGCGTCATCTTTAGCAGTTGGAGCGGTCCAAGCAAGACCATTAAGAAGCTGGTCAACACCGCCGCAGGTTGGACCAGCAACAGCTAAAACAGGAATTAAAAGACCTGCTTCAATACCTTCGCGGAAGCCCTTAATAATTTCTTCTTCAGTGAACTTTTCGCCACCGAAATATTTTTCCATAAGCTCTTCATCAGCAGAAGCTACTGACTCCATAAAAGCTTCGTGCATTTCAGCTATTGTTGGGTCGTCAGGAATTGCTACTTTTGTGCTTTTGCCGTCGTTGTATTCATAAGCTGAGTCGGTAATAAAGTTAACATAAGATTTTACAAGATTACCTTCCATATAAGGAACAACTGTTGGGCAAAGTGTAGCACCCCAACGCTCTTTAAGTGCATCATAAGTCTTAAAGAAGCTTCTATGGTCAGAGTCAGTTTTTGTAATTGCAAAAACTCGTTTAAGTCCGTTTTTACCAGCGGCTTTAACAGCCTTTTCAGTACCAACATCAACACCTGAACCTGCTGAAGTAACAATAAGTGCGGTTTCAACAGCTCGAAGTGCTTCAACCTGACTATTTTCAAAGTCAAAAAGACCTGGTACGTCTAAAATATTAAGCTTTGTATTATCCCATTCAATAGAAGCTAAAGCTGCCGAAACAGAAGAGCCTCTCTTTTTTTCTTCGTCGTCATAGTCAAGTACAGCAGTACCCGCTGAGACTGCACCGAGCCTGTCGGTTGCACCTGCTGTGTAAAGCATTGCTTCACAAAGAGTTGTTTTACCCTTTCCGCCGTGACCTATAACGGCAATGTTTTTAATGTTTTCTGCCTTGTAAGGTTTCATGAGTGTTTTCCCCTTTGAAATTAAGTAAACTGCCATTAAATTAAACAAAAATATATAACAGTACTTAAAAATTATAGCACATTTGCACAATAAATGCAATTAAATCTTATTTATATATCTTACAATTTTTATATTCGGTTTTTGTGCATTATACTACTTATTTCTGTTGATTTTTTATAATTCAAATTGTATAATTATATCAGTATTGTTTTGGGAATATATTTTGAATAACCTAAATACAATTTTTAATTCGAAACATGGAGATGTAAAATTATGCTGCCACCAATGATTGAATTTTTGCAAAATCAAAAGGTGCTTATTCTCGGCTTTGGTCGAGAGGGTAAGTCAACCTTTAACTATATTAGAAAATATTTACCTGAAAAATTGCTTACTATTGCTGACGGTAAAGAGCAAGCACTACCAGACGAGTTTTCAAAAGGAATTTTTGGCGACGAATACCTTTCACATTTAGGGGAGTTTGATATTGTTTTCAAAAGCCCTGGTATTCCTTTTCGTGATGTAGAAATCCCTGAAAATGTTTATATAACCTGTCAGCTTGATATGTTCTTGAAATTTGCACCTTGCAAAAAGCTGGGTGTAACTGGCTCAAAGGGCAAAACTACAACTTCAACTCTTTGCTACAAAATGTTAGTTGCGTCTAATGTAGATGCTCTTTTAATGGGCAATATGGGACTCCCAGTTCTTGACTATATTGAAGAAGTCGAGGGCAAGGTTGCAGTAATCGAAATGTCAAGCCACCAGTTAGAGTTTACTCGTACTTCTCCAGATGTTTCTATTATTACTAATATATATGAAGAACATTTAGAACATTACAAAGGCGGAATGGTGGGTTATGTTAATTCAAAGCTTAACATTGTTCGCCACCAAAACGAGAATAATACATTTGTATATAATGCGACTCAAGGCCTTAAGGAGTTCATTGATGTAAATACTCTTAAATCTAATGTAATTGGTGTAGTTGAAAATGCAGAAATCCCATTCTGCTATGACAATTTACACTTAAAGGGTGTTCATAATCGTCACGATATAGCTTTGGCTTTTAACGCTTCAAAAGTTTTTGGCACAACTCCTGAAGGTGCCGAAAAAGCAATAAAAGACTTTGAAGGCATTGAGCATAGAATGGAGTGCGTTGGAACTTTTAAGGAAATAACATTTTATAATGACTGCATTGCAACAATTCCACACGCTGTAATGTGCGCTGTGGAAGCACTTTCGGCAAAAACTTTAATATTTGGCGGAATGGATAGGGGTATTGATTATACTGACTTTGCCAAAATGCTGGAAGATAATAAAACACTTGTTAATTTAATCGGTACAAAAACAACCGGTCATAAAGTTCTTGATATGATGAGTGACAACGGCTCAAAGAAAAATCTTCTTAAGGCAGAAAACCTTGAAGAAGCCGTGTGCTTAGCGTTTGAAAATACTGAAAAGGGCGGAATTTGTATTCTCTCCCCAGCTGCTCCAAGCTATAATGAATACAAAAACTTTGAAGAAAAAGGCAGAGCATACAAAGCCTTAATTAAGAAATATGGTGAATAAAATGGATTTAACAGAAAAGCAAATTAGCGCAGAATATAAATTCGAAGGTAAAATTATTCGTGTTCGAGTTGACGATGCACTACTTCCTAACGGCAGAGTATCAAAAAGAGAAGTGGTTGAGCATAATGGTGGTGTTTGTGTAGCTCCGCTTGACGAAAATGGCAATCTTTATTTTGTTGAGCAATATCGTTACCCATATTCTGAAGTTGTTATGGAGCTTCCTGCTGGTAAGCTCGAAAAAGGCGAAGACCCATACACCGCTGGCATTCGTGAACTTAAAGAAGAAACCGGTGCAACAGCCGAAAAGGTAATTTCAATGGGTAAGCTCTACCCAACCCCAGGCTATTGTGGCGAGATAATCCACCTTTACCTTGCAACTGGTCTTTCATTTGGTAGTCAAGACCCTGACGATGACGAATTTTTAGAAGTTAAGAAAATTCATATAAATGATGCAGTTAAAATGGTAATGGATGGCGAAATACCTGACAGCAAAACTCAAGTTTTAATTCTTAAAATTGCAAGGCTTTTAGATGAGGGTAAAATATGAATTACAAATTAGTATTAGCATCTAAATCCCCAAGGCGAAAAGAAATTTTAGAAAAAGCAGGTTATGAAATCGAAATTAGAGTGCAAGATGCTGACGAAACACTTCCAAATGGTATTTTACCTGAAGATGCAGTTAAAATGCTTGCCGAGATTAAAGCGAGTGCAGTTGAAAGAAAAAATGACGAGCTTGTAATTGGTGCTGACACAGTGGTGGTGCTTGACGGTAAAATTTTAGGCAAGCCTAAGACCCCAAACGATGCTTTTTCAATGCTAAAAAGTCTTTCTGGCAGAACTCACGAGGTTTATACTGGCGTTTGCCTTATTACAAATGAAAAGAAAATCACATTTTCAGATTGCTCGGTCGTTGAATTTGACTCAATTTCTGATAAGGAAATAATTTCCTATATAAAAACAGGCGAGCCTATGGACAAGGCTGGCTCTTATGGCATTCAAGGCAAGGCTTCAGCTTTTGCAAGGGTTGCTTTTGGAAGCTATTATAATGTAAT
>JAZUGZ010000290.1:0-11251 GCA_045641425.1 Candidatus Fimenecus sp. | reverse complement strand
AGGAGAAAAATATGAAAGTATTATATGTATCAAGTGAAGCACTTCCATTCAAAGCTTCAGGCGGACTTGGCGATGTTGCTGGCTCACTTCCAGTAGCACTTAGAAAGCGCCTTATTGGTGCAAGGGTTGTTATGCCACTTTATGACACCATAAGTCAAGAGCTTAAAGATTCAATGGAGTTCATCACTTCAATTTCTGTTCCAGTTGCTTGGCGTAGGCAATATTGTGGAATTTTTGAAGCAAAGGCAAACGGAGTAATCTATTATCTTCTTGATAACCAATATTACTTCAAGCGTGACGGTCTTTATGGCTATTATGATGACGCTGAGCGTTTTGCTTTCTTTGCAAGAGCTGTTCTCGAAATGATTCCACACATCGGCTTTAAGCCAGACATTATTCATTGTAACGACTGGCAGTCAGCTTTAACACCAGTTTATTACAGCACAATTTATGCTAACCGTGAGGGTTATGAAAACATTAAAACAGTTTTCACAATTCACAACATTCAGTAACAAGGCACTTATGGTATGGAGCTTTTAGGCGAAGTTGTTGGGCTTCCACCTGAAAATGCTAATCTTTTAGAGTATGATGGCGACTGTAACTATATGAAAGGTGCAATTGAATGTGCCGACAAGGTTACTACTGTTTCCCCGTCTTATGCCGGCGAGATTTTAGACCCTTGGTATTCACATGGTCTTGATGTTATTCTTAATCAGCGTAGCTGGAAGCTTTCGGGCATCTTAAATGGTATTGACACAGTTCTTTACGACCCTGAAACTGATAAGGACATTGTTAAAAACTATAACGCTGAAACCTTTAAGAAAAGTAAGCCTGCTAATAAACAGGCTTTACAGGAATATTTTAATTTACCAGTTAGGGCAGATGTTCCAGTTATTGGTATGGTAACTCGCCTTGTTGGCCACAAGGGTCTTGACCTTGTAAAAGCCGTTCTTGACGAATTACTTGCAACAGTTGATTGTCAAGTAGTAGTTCTCGGCTCTGGCGAGTGGCAATATGAATCTTTCTTTAAGGAAATGGCAAACAAATACCCTGACAAAATGGGTCTTGAGCTTGGCTTTATTCCATCACTTTCAAAGAAGATTTATGCCGGTGCTGACCTTTTCCTTATGCCAAGTAAGAGTGAGCCTTGTGGCCTTTCACAAATGATTTCACTTCGCTACGGCACAATTCCGATTGTTCGTGAAACTGGCGGACTTCGTGACTCAATTCAGGACTCTGGCGACGGTAAGGGCAACGGATTTACATTCGCAAGCTACAATGCTCACGATATGCTCTACACAATTAAACGAGCTATTGAAGGCTACTCTAATACAAAGGGCTGGAATATCCTTGTTAAGCGAGCTATGGAATGCGACAACTCTTGGGGCAAGAGCGCAAACGAATATATTCGCCTTTATAAGTCGATTTTATAATAACAAAAGGGGCAGAAATTCCGCCCCTTTTTTGCTTTGTGAATTATTTTCGAAAAAGGAGATTGTATTTTGAATACAGATTCGTTTATTAGTTTAACAACAGATGCATTTGAAAATATTGCCGGTCAATTTGGTTTGGCTCAAAAGATTAGCAAGCAAGAAATAGATTATAGTTCCTCATCTTATAAGCTATCAATATATTTCGAGAACTATTTTGAAATAAATGTGTACTTTAGTTTTAATTATAAGAAAACGAAATTGAGTTGGGGAAAAACGAAATTGAGTTTGAGCCTTAATGATTTGGCTAAATATTTGGGCTTTGATGAGCAAACAATTCAACATATTCAGCATAATCAAATTGCAGATGAAGAGTATTATAAATATTACATTAGCAAAATAGCAGAAATTTGTGAGCAAGTAATTAAAAGGATAAATTCAGATAGTAATTTAATGTTAAATTGTTATAATTGGAAAGTCACACAATAATTCGCATTTCATAAAACAAAAAGACCTCCCTATTGGGAGGTTTTTTAATTCCGCATTATGCATTATGAATTATGAATTATTTATTCCATATTCCTACGGAAATGGAATAAATACTGCTGTGCTACCCCTTCCGTGCCTTTTACACACTTCGGAAGTCCATTTGGGTACATTTCCGCCATAATGCGTTTAACCCATACATCAATAGGAAAAGCCTCTAACTTGTGAAATCCGTAAAGGAGTGTGCACTCGGCAACCTTTGCGCCAACACCTTTAATTTTAATAAGCTCTTCCCTGCCAAATTCTACCCCTTCACTCTCGATTTTCGCAAAGTCAACTGTGCCGTCAGCCACCTTTTTCGCCGCATCAATTATGTACTTTGCCCTAAACCCTGCACGAAGCGGTGCTAAATCTTCTACTGTTAATTTAGAAAGCACTTCGGCACTTGGAAAAGTGTAGCTGTTCCCAACCTTTTCCCCAAAGCTTTCGCAAAGTCTATTTACAATTCCTTTAATTCGTGGAATATTGTTATTTTGCGAAATAATAAACGAGCAAAGCGCTTCCCAAGGCTCTTGTTTAAGTATTCTAATGCCTGAGAATGTGCTAACCGCTTTAATTAAATTTTCTTCGTCATATTTTGACACAATACCCTTATAGTCGGTATCTAAATCAAAATAGCTTTGCCAAATGCTATTAAAATCTTCTTCGGTGGTGTTAAAAAATATTAACTCGCCGTTTTTTTCTTCTATTTCAAGGTATTTTCCGAATGCCACACCCGAAAAAACACCATTTTCGCCCTTTTCCCACCTGAACGCTTGACCACAGTCAAGGCAAAGCTCAAGGTTAAAAACTTCGGGGATTTTAATTCTGTAATCGCTCATATCTTTCTCCAAAAAATGTGAAATTTGTATAAAAATTTAAGCTTTATTTTTATCTTGTGATAATGCACAAAAATTTTAGAAGCAAATAAACTACACCCTGTTCCATTTTGTATAAAATGTAAAGATAATACAACAAATTGTAATCGTTAATAATTTGTCACAAAGTTTCAAACAAGCTGTCGAAAACTCTGTTTTCCTTTGAAAACACTGCTTTTATAGGCTACTTTTTAACATTTTCAACAGAGTTTTCAACAGTTTCGAACTAACTACGATTATACTTTCTGTATAATTTTCTTTGTAATAATTTTTGGTAAATATTCCATATTGACAATTTTTCATAGAAAAAAACTGTCTTTATTAGGTATAAATTAACTAAAAAATCACAACAATATTGTTAAATAAATTAAGTTGAGGTACAAAATGGTAAAAGGAATTAACCGCCAAGTTTTAGAAGTTCAGGAAACAGGCTCACGCTACTTTGAAAAAGCACTATTTTTTGTGAAGCCTGAATATAGCCGTGAAAGTGAGTCGGTTCTTCGCCAAAACGCACTTAAAACTATTGAAAATGGCGTGGGAGTGCCACGCTCTAAAAAAGTAAAGGCAAAAAGAAAGCTGTTTTCAGTTTTAGAAATGCTCCTGTCGGCAGGGGCAGGAGCAGTTATAACAGCTATTATTATAAAATAATTAGTTCCTTAGGCGGGTTCGTTAAATCCAAAACGCACGTTTCGGTAATTACGACCATATCTTCAATTCGCACACCAAATTTATTTGGCATATAAATTCCCGGCTCAACTGTAACAACTTGACCCACAAGCAAGGGTTCATCATTAACTAAATTAAGATTTGGGAACTCGTGAATTTCAACGCCAACTCCGTGGCCAGTTGAGTGAGTAAAATACTCGCCATAGCCTTGTTTCTCTATTACATCACGAGAGAGTGCGTCGCCCTCTATTCCGGTGAGGCCGGCTTTAAGGTTATTTATGCAATTTTTCTGTGCCAAAAGCACAGTTTCATAAACCTGTTTCATTTCATCGCTCGCACTACCCACCGCAACAGTTCTTGTCATGTCGCTATGGTAACCGCCAACAACTGTGCCAAAGTCCATTGTAACAAAGTCGCCAATTTCAACCTTTTTGTCACTTGGAACACCGTGTGGCATACTTGTGTTTTTGCCACTAATTGCAATTGTTTCAAATGAAAGTGCTTCGCCCCCGTGGGATAGCATATAAAAATCAAGCTCAAGTGCAATTTCCTTTTCGGTAACCCCTGGCTTTATAAATTCACAAATATGAGAAAATGCATCATCGGTAATTTTCTGTGCTTTTTTAATACACTCAATTTCTTGTGCCGTTTTAACAGAACGAAGTGTGTTTATAATACTGTCTAAAGTAGTGTCAGTATGCACCGAAACAGTTTTACAAACTCCTTTAAGTGAATTATAAAGGTCAAGTGTCATTCGGCTTGACTCAACAAGCAAATGACCACATTTCATATCTTTAAGCACTTCAGCAATTTGCGAGAAAATTCTTTTTTGAAGCACAATTTCACAGTCTTGAATTTTGTTTTCTGCCGCTTCAATGTAACGGCCATCAGTTATAAACACAGCCTTTTCGCTATTCACAATTAAATATCCGTTAGATGACGGGAAAGAAGTGAAGTATCGTCTATTTTCTTCTGACACAATGAGTGCGGCCCAGTTTTTTCCAAATTTTTCAAGTGCTTTTTGTAAATTCTTCATCACTCTACTCCGTAACCACGTGTTTTTTCAAACTCTGCTAAAATTGGTGCTTCTTTAGCTCTACGCTTTGCGTAATAGCGTGGAAATCTTGTTTCGCCCTTCATTGGGTCAATTCTAACTGCTATTGCACCGCATTTGTTAGCCGCTTTAACATCAGCAAAAAGCTGGTCCCCAAGCATTGCCATCTCCGAAATATCCACACCCATTTTTTTAGCGGCCTTTTTAAGCTTAAAGCTCCAAGGCTTTTTAGCAAGGTGTAAATAAGGTAGCCCCACTGCTCTTGCAACTCTGCCGGCTCTTGGCTCTGTGGCGTTAGTAATAATCATAATCGGAATGCCAGCGTCTTTAATGCTGTTTATCCACTCGTGTACGCCCTCGGCAAAGGTCATACTGCCGTCAAAGCAAATAGTATTGTCAACGTCAAGCGCAATTGCCTTTGCACCCATTTTTTTAATATCTTCTATTGTAACATCAGTTACCTGACGAAATCTATAATCAATTTTTGGAATAAACATTATTATCACCTAAAAAAACAGCGGACAAGAAAGGACTTGTCCGCCAATTTTCAAAACACTAATAGAGCGAAAGTTATTATTTGAACTTACGCTTACGTGCAGCCTCAGACTTTTTCTTACGTGCTACAGATGGCTTTTCATAGTGCTCGCGTTTACGAACTTCTTGAATAATACCGTCACGAGAAGTCTGTCTTTTGAATCTTCTGAGAGCACTCTCAAGTGATTCATTTTCTTTCAATTTTACAGTACTCATTATCTATTCCCTCCCTTATATATTGGGATACATTGTGTATTATACATTAGTTTTAGTGAACTGTCAACAGTATTTGGGTAATAAAAAACCTTAAATTTTTCATATTTCAATAGAAAATCGCAAATTGTTAACAATTTGTTCACAATTTCGTGTGAACTTTGACAAAATCGTATGATATTATAAAGACAATCTAAGGGAGATGCTCCCACAGATATTGTTTTCGGTCTTACCCGAGACCGTATGACACCTCTTAATAGTAAGGCTTGAATGGTGAACAGGCCCGAACACAAAGTCATAAGAAAATTAACCGATAGAGCTTATCTATCGGTTTTTTCTTTGTCTAAAAATAGATATATTGGCAAGTAGCCTACCTCAAAAACATAGTCGTTCTGCCTTCCTTGGAGCGTCGGCATAACTCCTTGTTTTTTCATCTCATTTTGCTCGCTTATTGTGTCCACCGGACACCGCTCGCAACTTCGCCAGTTTTTTCTTTTTATAATACTTTTTAATTAATGGAATATTTATAGTAGGGTGCGATGCCCTCATCGCACCGAAAATGGATTTATGTTAAAAGCGGAATGGTGTAGGCACCATTCCCTACGCACAAATTTAATTACGAGTTGCCGAGTCGTCAGCCCCTACAAATATATTTTACAAAATTTTCAATTCCACTTATCGTAGATATATTCCACTATAAATTCCTTTACTTTAATTTATGTATATGCTAAAATCGAATCAAAAAGGGGGGGCAGAACATGAAACTGCTCAGAAAAATTTTGCTTGCAGAATTGGCACTTTTTTTAGCTATTGTTATGCTAATTTTATGCTTTGGCATTGTGCCAGATTTAATATATGAAAAAAAGTTTTCAAGATACTCTTCATCATATAAAAGCAATGGCGATATAGTTGATATTAAAGCAGCATCTAACAATTCTTTGGGTAACAATATTGATGCTACAACCTATTTAACAAATGATTTTTTCTTTTATAAATCTTGTAAACCTATATCTGTATTTGGTGTTCTTGAAGACTACAATTTTCTTATGTGTTATGACCTACACACAGCAAAAGTTAAGCCAATAGAGTTAGATTTTACATATTCAACACCTGACAACCTTCTTTTGCTTGGCGATATGCTTTACTTTACTGTTGAAAATTGTGAAGAAAGCTCTGATGATAGGGGCTTTATGTATTTGCTTGAATACAATATTAAAACTGGCAATATTAAAACAATTTACAAGTCGGCAGATACTTGGAGTATCATTTCTCCGTTTATTAGTGATAACACTCTATATTTTATTGCTAATGTTTACACAAAATATGATACATCTTATGAGTGCTTACTTAAATATGATGGCATTAAGGTAAAAACTGTAAAGAACTTTTATGATGATAAGCATAGTCTGACTTTGAATTACATTGAGAGTGATGGCGAAAGCTCTACTTTATACTTAAATGGCTACAGTAAAAAAGAATATACTTGCACTATCAATAAAAATGGTGTTTCTGATTTTGATGAATTAGCAGAAACAAAAACAGTAAATTATAACTTGCAATACAGAAAATTTGGCAATTGGGAAGTAAGAGAAAGCAAGCTTAAATCTGGCTATGTCTTTCTTACGGATGTTAAGGAAGAAATTATTCAGTTTAATATATCTAATGGTAATAATACATATAATTTAGCCAAAGCAGGTGTCTATAATACTATATTGTTCATAGGCTGACAATTCTTAACTCTTAACTAGTACAAACCAACTAAAAAGGCTCTCGTATGAGAGCCTTAATTTTTTGACTAAATTTAATTTTCAATTCCGAATTCCTAATTCCGAATTATTTATTAACAACATTCCGAGGTTCGCCGTTAAGGTACGCTTTAACGTTGCTTTGGAGTATTCCCATAAGTCTTGAACGAGTTTCAAACCCTGCCCAAGCAATATGTGGCGTAATAAAGCAGTTTGGCGCTGAAAGAAGTGGATTTGTAATCTCGGCTGGCTCTACGGAGAGCACATCAACACCAGCGCCCCTAACCTTGCCAGTTTCAAGTGCAAAGCGCAACGCATTTTCGTCAATTACTGGGCCACGAGATGTGTTAATAATAATTACACCGTCTTTGCAGTCGTCCAAAAACTCTTTGTTGCAAAGCGATGTTGTTTTAGGAGTAAGTGGACAATGGAAGCTAATAATATCTGCCTGTTTTTTAAGCTCTTCCATTGTAACCCAGCGGAAGTTTTTGCGAGCAGATTGGTCAGTTTCGTGGCCAGAAACGGCAATAACATTCATATTAAAAGCCCCGGCTATGTCGGCAACCCTTTGACCGATTCCACCAAAGCCAACAATTCCGAGAGTTTTACCTGAAAGCTCTGTAAGTGGAGTTTTCCAGTAGCAAAAGTCAGGGCAACTTGACCACTCGCCACTTTTAACACTTCTTGAGTGAAGTGCCACGGCATTTGTAATTTCAAGAATAAACGAAAAGGTTAATTGTGCAACCGCCTCAGTTGAATAAGACGGAATATTACAAACTGGAATTCCCCTACTCTTGCAATATTCAATATCAACCACATTGTAACCAGTTGACTCAAGAGCAATAAACTTAAGAGCTGGTAATTTTTCTAAAATCTCTTTTGGAAGCGGAGTTTTATTGGTAATTACAATTTCTGCATTTTCACACCTTGTAAGAATTTCATCTTTTGCGGTTCTGTCGTAAATTTCACATTCCCCAAGAGTCGTGAGCCAGTCCCAAGAAAGGTCACCAGGGTTAAGAGCAAAGCCGTCAAGAACAACTATTTTCATAAAATGTCACGCCTTTCATTAAGTGCTTAGAATATTGTACCAAATTTCTCATAATATAACAACAAAAATATTGACCTTTTCGCATAAATATTATAAAATTATTTTGTATAGTTTTATGCTATATAATATTGTATAAGGTGAACTTATGGAAAAGAAAAATCTTGACCGAAAAGGCGCGTTAAATTTTAGTGCCCTTGGTCTTTTTGCGGCGGCTATTATTTTAGCGGTTATTACAATTATAATGGAGTCCAAAATGGGCGAAGGCGGTTGGGCCGAATTTATGGCATATCTTGAAGAGATGCAACAGTTTATTCAGGCTCTACCTTACAAATGGCTTATGGTAATTGCAATTCTTTGTGTATTTTTACTTAAGAATTTTATTCCAATTCCGTTCCCGTTTATCTTCATTATGTCGGGTATTATTTTTGACTCTTACAAAGCGGTTGTGCTTAACACAATAGGCTTTGCACTTGTGCTTTTAACCAAATATTTTTGGGGCAGAAAGTTTGGCGGCGGTACTGCTATTAAACAGCTTCAAAAATATGACAATGTTCGTGAAATGATGTATAAGCCCGGTAATGCAAAGCTTGGCGTATTGGTAGCACTTAGAGCCATTCCGTCAATTCCTGTTAATATGGTAAGTAAGGTTTACGGTGGAATGAAGTTCCCAGTTGGTAGATTTTTAATAGCATCTGTTATTGGATTCTTCCCAAAAATTTGGACTTACTCGGTTATGGGCGGTAATGTTTCACAGCCTTTTACTTGGCACTTTATGGGTCCAATTATTAGCCTTTTTGTACTCTCAGGCGCAATCACATTTACTGTTAATGCAATTCTTGACAAAGCGAAAGGAAATAAAAACAATGGCACAGAACAAGCAATTGATTGAACAAATAAATAACGGCGAGCTTGACGCTCGTCTTAAAAGTGTATATATTTCTGACGAAGATGTATTAAAACAACGAGAAAGATATATTTCCCTTGTGAACGATTTTTCAGAAGTTTTTGGCGAACGAGAAAATTTAAGATTTTTCTCTGCCCCTGGCAGAACAGAAGTTGGCGGTAACCACACCGACCACAACCACGGTCGAGTTTTAGCCGCTGGCATTAACCTTGACGCCGTAGCTTTAGCTACTAAAAATGATGAAAATATTGTACGAGTTAAATCTCGCGGATATAAAATGGATGTTGTTGACCTTGCTGATTTATCAATTAGTGACACTGATATGGGCCATTCTAACGCTTTAGTTCGTGGTATGTGTGACGGATTTTTGAAGCGTGGCTACAAAATTGGTGGTTTTGATGCTTGCACAATTTCAAGTGTTCTTTCAGGCTCTGGTCTTTCATCTTCTGCGGCATTTGAAGTGCTTGTAGGCACTTGCCTTAACTACCTTTACAATGACGGTAAGGTTGATGCAGTTACTATTGCTCAAATTGCCCAGTTTGCAGAGAATGTTCACTTTGGTAAGCCTTGCGGACTTATGGACCAAATGGCATCTTCAGTTGGTGGATTTATTACTATTGATTTTGCGGACCCTGACGAGCCAGTTATCGAAAAGGTTGATTTTGACTTTGCTTCTTGCGGTCATTCACTTTGCATTGTTGACACAAAGGGCAACCACGCCGATTTAACTGACGAATACGCCGCAATTCGTACTGAAATGGAGTCTGTTGCTTCAGTTTTCGGTAAAAAAGTTCTTCGTGATACTGACGAAGCTGAATTTTACAAGGCTATTCCACAAATTCGTGAAAAGTTTGGCGACAGAGCAGTTCTTCGTGCAATTCACTTCTTTGGCGATAACGCAAGAGTACTTGACGAAGTTAAAGCACTTCGAAATGGCAATTTTGAAGAATTTAAGAAGCATATTTGCGAAAGCGGTGCTTCATCTTATATGTATAATCAAAATGTTTATTCAGTTAAAAAGCCAACCGAACAACCAGTTGCTTTAGGTCTTGCAGTAAGTGAGCAAATCTTAAAAGGCAAAGGCGCTTATAGAGTTCATGGTGGCGGATTTGCTGGCACAATTCAGTGCTTTGTACCAAACGATATGCTTAATACATACAAAACTGCTATTGAAGGAGTTTTCGGCGAAGGCTCTTGCTATGTTCTTTCAATTCGCCCACTCGGCGGAACTGAAGTTTAATTTATAATTCATAATGCATAATGCATAATTATGATATATTTAATTTTGTTCGTAGGAACGGTGCCATCATCGTTCCGCAATAACGCACAATTTATGACGGAGCAAAACAAGAATTGCACTCTTTGGTGCATTATTTGGAGATAAAATGGTTAAATTTTTAAGTGGCAAAGAAATAGAGTTAATTTTTAACTATCTCGATTTACCTTCAAAGGCATTACTCTCTGCGGTAACTGGTTATTACAATGGAGATTTTGCAGGAGAAGGTATTTTTGCTGTGCAATTTAATGAAAATGGCGACTGTGTTTCATACCTTGCCAATGGCGAAAGCTTTTCCCTTTTATTTGGCACAGAAAAAACCGATTTAGAAGAGCTTTTATTCACTTTAGAGCCTGAAGTTCGCTCCCCACAAAAATTGCCCTTTGAGTTTTTAGACAATTATTGTCTATTAAAGAAAAGTGTTACTCCTAAAAAGAATATCACTCCCCCATTTAGCACAAAAAACGAAGATTACGAAACAGTTTTATCCCTTAATAATCGTAAAAGTAATGATGGGCTCGTTTATCACCATAAAAAAGGCGACCTTATCCCTTATGTGGTAAGCAAAGATTCAAAAAATATTGCAGGTGGGTTTATTACCAATTCTCAAGATTACTCCGTTATATCCCATGTGTTTGTTAAAGATGGGTACAGAAAATTGGGGCTTGGAAAAGAGATAGTTAATAATTTACTAAAGGTTTCAACAAACGAAAGAGTATATTTAATCTCTTGCAACAAAAATGTACCATTTTACGAAAAATTAGGCTTTAAATTTTGCGAATACGAATATTTCCAAATGCCGCTGAGAAAAAACATGAAGCCTATGCCGCTAAATATTATGAGCTACCCGAATTTAATAAGCGAAAATGATTTCAAAAAATTCAGAGATATAATTTATGAAAAAGGGTATGAAGTTAGTAAAAATGACTATTTAAATATGAAAAATAGAATTTAGAACTCACGTTTTGTGCTTCGTAA
>JAZUGZ010000289.1:0-3652 GCA_045641425.1 Candidatus Fimenecus sp. | reverse complement strand
AATACTGCAACTTCAGCATTTTGAAGTTCTCTTGCATTGTGAATAATATCAATTGTTTCAACAAGGTCGCCATCATTAAGAATGTTGTTGCCATAGTCCTCAAAGAGCGCTCTGATTCTAAGAATACGAACAATAGCTTTTTGCTGTTTTTCTTTAAGGTCATAGAAGAAGTATGGAACAACATTCATGAATGCACCAAATGCAGCCATTAAAATCATAGCACCCATAAGCTTGTAAAGAAGTGTTTGGTCATATAAAACGTCAAATGGGTTTTCATATCCGTTTCCTTCATAAACACCATAGTGCTTTTGAACGATAGGAAGAACTGATGATGTTACGAGTGTTACAACGTTACCGATTGTAGCAACAGCGGCAAACATACCGTCAATTCGCTCGCCTGACTGATACTGCTGATAGTCACGAATGTCAGCTTGAATAGCTGGTGTTGTAATCTGCTCAAATGCACCAACAAGCCAGTTAAGGTAAACGCAAACAAAGAGCCACCAAATGTTTCTCATATCAACAATCATTGAAAGGATAAAGAGAACATTGAACATATTAACGCCAACAAGAACTTTTTTCTTACCCCATTTTTTAATGCAGATAGGAGCGAGAAGCATACCCCAAAGAGATGCATTACCAATAAGAGTATTGATAAGTGCTAATTGACCGCCAGTACAAGTTTTACCGTAAGTAAATGACCAGTTAAGAATTGCACCATAAGAAGACTCAAGGAAGCCAAGCCAACCAGCACAAGCAATAATCCAGAAATATTTGTTTTTAGCAACTTCACGAAGTGAGTCCATAAAACTAATTTGAATTGTATGTGTCTTAGCTTGAACAATCTTTTCTTTAGTATGTGCATATACTATAATTATAAGCGTAATACCGAATATTGCGTAAATCGGGTATGTAATACGATATACCTTCAAGTCGAAAAGGTTGCCGTTTGCGAGCTTTTGTGCAACGATAGGTGCAACGATGTTCATAATTGAAGGGGCTAAAGAGTAAACAACTGACTTAATTGCAAGAACATCAGTTCTTTCCTGGGTGTTAGGGGAGAGAACGTGAATAAGGTTTGTGTAAGCATCATTAAAGAAGTTAAAGAAGAACTGCAATAATAAGCTAAAGAACAAAACCATTGCACATTTAATTACATAGCCTGTTTCAACACCAAATGTTTTGCTAGGGAATAATTCATACATCTTTGCATAGGGGAACCAAACATACGCTATTGCAATTAAAGCGGTCGGAATACCCATTGAAAGTATGTACGGTCTGTACTTACCAGCTTTGTTTCGTGTGTTGTCAACAATGTTAGCTCTAACTGCTGTAAGTGGAATGTTAGCGATAGTTGAAATAAGGTACAAAATATACATATCTGTTGGTGCAACACCAATAGCGTTACCAACAATCATATTTTGTGTACCAACCAAAAGAGTGCTACCTAACTGAATAATAAAGTAAGCACCAATACCGCCGCCCGCATAAGCAGCAATTTCTTTGAAGGTCATATATCTGTGTGGCATTGGAATTTTCCAATAGGTTTTTACATCAGATATAGTGCTTTTAGCTTTTGAAACTAAATCCATAAACCCACTCCTAATTAAAATAATCAATTTATTCTATCATAAATACAAAATTTATTCAATAATATAGCACTATTAAATTGAAATGCAAGTGACAATTTTTGTTTATATTTTTTGTGCATTTTGTATTGACAAATTAAAAATAAAAGCAGATAATAATAGCACAAAATAAATTCGGTAGGTAAGGCTACTGCAGAGGATACGGACTGATGCCGCAAAACAGTGGAGACACTGTGAGAGGGTCAACAGGTCACATCGAACACTAAGGTGTGATTTAACTCAGTTTCATTGCCCTGCAAAGCTAAAGCTTGAACGATTTTAGAGTAAAATTTCTGCACTCTTGCGTTCAAGTAAGAGTGCATTTTTTATATTAAAGGAGAGTGAGAATTGTGGATAGCCATCGAAGTACAACCGCAGAACCCCCAAGTACAATCTGCTTATTTGCAGTTGTCACTTTGTCGGGTTCACTTCATAAATAGTTTTTAGATTGGAGTGAATTAAATGGATGAAATGTTTGAAGCTTTAGTCGAACAGATTAAAGATCTTATTCATGATAAAAAATGGGCTAAGCTTAAAGAAATCCTTGAAGATATGAACGAGCAAGATATTGCTGAACTCTTCATGGAACTTGAAGAGCGTGAGCTTACTTTAGTTTATAGACTTCTTCCAAAAGAATTAGCCGCAGAGGTTTTCGTTAATATGGAGCCTGATTACCAAGAGGCGCTTATTCGTGCATTTTCTGACTCAGAGCTTCGTGAAGTTCTTGATGAGCTTTATGTTGATGACGCTGTTGATATGATCGAAGAAATGCCAGCAACACTTGTTAAGCGTATTTTGAAGCATACCGACCCTGAAATGCGTAAAAGCATTAACGAAATTTTACGTTACCCTGAAGACTCCGCCGGTAGTATTATGACTATCGAGTACGTTGACCTTAAACGCAATATGACTGTTTCTGACGCATTTACAAGAATTCGCAGAACAGGCGTTGATAAAGAAACAATTTACACTTGTTATGTTACAGATAGTAAAAGAAAGCTTAAAGGCGTTGTTACAGCAAAAGACCTTTTGCTTGCTGACGAAAACGATTTAATTCGTGACATAATGGACTCACACGTTCTTTCAGCTTCAACCTTTGAAGATAAAGAGATTGTAGCTGATATGTTCCAAAAATATGACCTTTTGGCTTTCCCGGTTGTTGACAGTGAGGAAAGACTTGTGGGCATTGTTACTGTCGATGACGCTATCGACGTTTTGCAGGAAGAGGCAACAGAAGATATCGAAAAGATGGCCGCTATTACACCTACTGACAAGCCATATCTTAAAATGGGTGCAGTTGAAACTTGGAAAAAGCGTGTTCCTTGGCTTCTTCTTTTGATGGTGTCTGCAACCTTTACAGGCAAAATCATTCAGCACTTTGAGTCAGCCCTTGCAGCACAAGTAATTCTTACATCGTTTATTCCAATGCTTATGGATACAGGCGGTAACTGTGGCGGTCAAGCATCAGTTACTATTATTCGTAGCCTTTCTCTTGGCGATGTTGAATTTAGAGATATTTTCAAGGTTATTTGGAAAGAGTTTAGAGTCGCAATAATGTGCGGTATTACACTTGCAATTGCTAACTTTGCTAAAATGATGGTAATTGACAGAGTTGATACAATAATTGCCGCGGTTGTTTGCTTAACACTTGTTTGCACAATTATAGTTGCAAAGTTTATTGGTTGCACACTCCCAATTCTTGCAAAGGCAGTTAAACTTGACCCAGCTGTTATGGCGAGTCCGTTTATTACAACTATTGTCGATGCACTTTCGCTTTTAGTTTATTTCTCATTTGCAACAAATCTTTTACATTTATCATTATAATTTTACGAATTAAAGCTCGCATTTTTGCGAGCTTTTTCCATTATTTATCCAAGTTCTTTAATTGACTTTTATCGACAAATATTGTATCATATATTTATATTTTTATGTTTAGGTGATGTTATGAAACAAACGTCTAAAATACTTTCAATTTTAATTTGCTTTGCACTTTTAATATCTGTATTTGCTTTGTCAGTAAATGC